>CAZGTY010000032.1:0-26681 GCA_964528895.1 uncultured Blautia sp.
GGGATGCGATGCTAATGGTATAGAATCGAAATCGCACATTTGTATCATATTCAGGAGGCGTCGGGGATCCAAAGGCTGCGCTCCTCAAACTTTTCCATAATGCGGGTGGCTTCCTCGTCTTCTGCGGGCGTGGGCTGATAATTATTATAGCCATACTCCGATGTGATGGAGCAGGGGATGATGTTTGTCACATTATCCGCCTTTACGCCATCCTGATCGATGGTAAAGGTCTGCTGAAAAATGATCGTATCCGTGTCGCTGGGATAAGAATTTCCGCCAAAACAGAAATTACCCAGACTGTAGAGGATATTTTTGCCCTTGTAGGTTTCCATACCCTGAAGAACATGGGGATGGTGACCGCAGACAAGATCGGCGCCCTCATCGATGGCCAGACGTCCGAGAGCCATCTGGTTATCATCCGGTACGTCCTCCTTTTCGGTACCCCAGTGGAAAATCACGATCACAAGACTGGCCCCGTCCTCTTTTACTTTGGCAATATTTGTTTTCAGCTGCTCTGTACGGCCGAGGTGATCGTACAGCTCATAGATTCCCACAAGTCCCACCTTCAAGCCTTTTATCTCCACCACGGCAGTCTCATCATATCCAAAATGTACAATGCCCTCCGCATCAAGGGCAGCTATTGTATCCGTAAAGCTGTCCTCACCATAATCATGGCTGTGGTTGTTGGCGGTATTCACTGCCTCCACGGAGCTTCCGGAAAGGATTTTTGCAAATTCGGCAGGCGCCTTAAAAGCAAACTGCTTGTCCTCACGATCCTGGGAATCTGTAAGAGTACCCTCGAAATTGGCGATGGTCAGATCATCCGATTCAAAAATGCTCCGTACGTTCCGGAGAAAGTAATCGGGGCCGTAACTGTCAAAATATGCATTTAAGCTGGTATCATAGTCAAAGTTTTCGTCGGTTCCCAGCGTACAGTCGCCTACTACGCTGACAGTCAGGGAGACAGGCTCTGTAAGAACCGAAGCGGCTTCCGCGTTTTCCGAAAGGGCGTCTGCGCCGGTATTTTCTTCTTGATAGACATCTCCTGAACTGTTTTTATCACTTCCGGCAGAGAAGCTGCGGTCCCTGCACGCCCGGAAGCTCAGAATAATTACCAGAATCAAAACCAGAAGGAATAAAATGCAGGCGGCAAGAAAGATCCGTCTCCGCCTTCTCCGGCGGTAGTACCTGGACTTCTGAAGGACTCTTTTCCGGTTCCTCGCGTTTTGACGTGGAGGGCGTCTTC
Source organism: uncultured Blautia sp. (assembly GCA_964528895.1). GTDB lineage: Bacteria > Bacillota > Clostridia > Lachnospirales > Lachnospiraceae > Blautia_A. The sequence continues at coordinate 1,247 of CAZGTY010000032.1, forward strand.
CGGAAGGATTAATTCTTCTGACATCGGACATGGCGTTACTCCTTATCTTTGGCAGGCAGTAACAGTTCAGTCAGGCTGAACTATTACGGTAAGTATTGTATATTTTTATTATAGCAGAGAGCGGTGTTGACATGCAATCGGCACATTGTTAAAATAGGTTTATTCTGTGGGAAAATATCCATATTTTCCATACAGGCAGCTTTTTCAGGAGAGAAAAGCGGAAGCTTCACGATGATGATAAAAATAAAGGGAACAGGAGAAAAAGGTATGTTGTATATCGGGAATCATACGACTTCCTCCAGGGGCTATGCGGCTATGGGAAAGCAGATGTTGGCAAACGGCGGAAATACATTTGCATTTTTTACGCGAAATCCCAGAGGCGGAAAGGCGAAAACCATAGATCCGGCGGATGTGGAGGCGTTTCTTAAGGTGGCGAAGGAGCATGAGTTCGGAAAAATCGTAGCTCATGCGCCCTATACTCTGAATGCATGTGCGGCTAAGGAGAATCTTCGCACGTTTGCCCGGGAGACCATGGCGGATGATCTGGCGCGAATGGAGTATACGCCGGGTAATTATTATAATTTTCATCCGGGAAGCCATGTGGGACAGGGCGCTGAGGCAGGGATCCAAAAGATCGCGGAGATCCTGAACGAGGTGCTGACGGATGAGCAGACCACCACGGTGCTGCTGGAAACCATGGCTGGGAAGGGCTCCGAAGTGGGCGGCGCCTTCCAGGAGCTTCGGGGTATCATGGATCTGGTGGAGAAAAGGGAGAAGCTTGGAGTGTGTCTGGATACCTGCCATGTGTGGGACGGCGGATATGATATTGTGAATGACCTGGATGGGGTTCTGAAGGAATTTGATCAGGTGATCGGGCTTTCCTATCTGAAGGCCGTTCATCTGAATGACAGCATGAACGACCGGGGCAGCCATAAGGATCGCCATGCCAGGATAGGAGAGGGCAGGATCGGTCTGGATGCTTTGGTGCGCGTAGTCAACCATCCGGCCCTTCAGGGGCTGCCCTTTATTCTGGAAACGCCGAATGATGACGAGGGCTGGAAAGCAGAAATTGCACTTTTGAGGGGAAATTACCGGGGATTGTGAGGAGGCGGAAATGGATAAAAAATACAGGCGGACTCTGTATGCCTGCTATATCGGATATATTACGCAGGCGATCATTAACAATCTGGCGCCGCTTTTATTTGTGACCTTTCAGAATGAATATCGGATATCCGTGGCGCAGATCGGCTTTTTGGTGACCTTTAATTTTGGCATACAGATCGTGGTGGATCTTTTGTCCTCCAGATATGCGGAACGGATCGGATACCGTAAGCTGATCCTGGCTGCCCATGTTTTTGCGGCGGGAGGACTGATGCTGATGGGAGTTCTTCCGGAATTCTTTCCGGATCCTTATGTGGGTCTTCTTATATGTATCGGCCTCTATGCGGTGGGAGGCGGCCTGATCGAAGTACTGGTAAGTCCTATCGTTCAGGCATTACCCACAGATGAGAAGTCCATGGCAATGAGCCTTCTGCATTCCTTTTACTGCTGGGGGCAGGTGATGGTGGTACTGCTGTCCACCGCGTTTTTCCTGATCGTCGGTATTAAAAGCTGGCGCATTCTGACGGCCGTCTGGGCGCTGGTCCCGGTTTTTAATATTTTTCTTTTTGTCGGAGCGCCCTTTTGTTCTCTGGTGGAGGAGGGCGAGGCGCTGCCTGTGAAAAAGCTGTTTAAAACAAAAATCTTCTGGCTGCTGGTTATTCTGATGATATGCTCCGGCGCTTCCGAACAGGCTATGAGCCAGTGGGCCTCCTTTTTCGCGGAAAAAGGCCTCAGCATCTCCAAGACAATGGGAGATCTGCTGGGACCTTGTATGTTTGCCGTATTGATGGGAATTGCGCGGACGTTTTATGGTATACGTGGGGATAAAATCCCGCTTGGAAGCTTCATCGCAGGAAGCAGCGTGCTCTGTGTGGCGAGTTATATGATCGCTGTATTTGCTCCTCATCCGGTGCTTTCTCTGGCCGGCTGCACTCTGACCGGCCTCTCCGTAGGGATCATGTGGCCCGGTGTATTCAGCCTGGCAGGGGAGTATTGCCCCCAGGGAGGCACGGCCATGTTTGCTCTCCTGGCGCTGGCAGGGGATGTGGGCTGCTCCGGCGGACCCTCTGTGGTAGGAGGAATTGCCGGAAGATTCGGAGGGGATTTAAAAACCGGCCTTTTTGCGGCAGCCGCCTTTCCGCTTAGTCTTTTCTTCGGAGTATTTCTTCTGAACCGGAGGAAAAAGACAGTATAATAACGGATACTGTTTCTGAAAGGGCGGTCGGCTTTCCGTATCGTATTTCAGGCGGTCACCTCATTTTTAAGCTCCTCACCCAGAGCGAAGGCTTTTGCGTTTTCCAGCGTAGTCTCCGCAATGTTGGAGAGCGCTTCCTCCGTGAAAAAGCCCTGATGGGAGGTCATGGTGACATTGGGGAAGGAGAGCAGTCTCTGAATGGTGGAGCTCTGCAGGATCAGCTCCGACATATCCTCATAGACAAAGGCAGTTTCTTCCTCATATACATCCAGACCCACTGCAAAAAATTTATGATCCCGGATACCTGTGATCAGGTCCTCCGTGTCGATAAGCGCACCGCGGGAGGTGTTTATCAGGATCACTCCGTCCTTCATTTTTTTGATGGTTTCTGCTTTGATGAGATGGTAGGTGTCCTCGGTAAGAGGACAGTGGAGGCTGATGAGATCGCTCTCGGAGAGAACCTCCTCAAGCGGCCGGTATTCCACAAAATCGAGCGTTTTATTGGGATACAGGTCATAGGCGATGACCTTCATGCCGAAGCCTTTGCAGATGCGGGCCATTGCGATACCGATCTTTCCCGTTCCTATGATCCCTGCGGTTTTTTCAAAGAGATTCACACCCATAAGTCCGTTCAGAGCAAAGTTATTTTCCCGCATTTTGATGTAGGCCTTGTGGGTATGGCGGTTGGCGGTGAGCGCCAGAGCCATGGCGTGCTCGGCGACTGCCTCGGGGGAATAGCCCGGGACCCGCAGTACTTTTATATGATTCTCTGCGGCGGCTTTCAGGTCCACATTATTATAGCCTGCGCACCGCATGAGAATGAGGCGGATCCCGCATTCGGCAAGTCCGTCGATGACCGGGGCGCTTAAGTCCGCGTTGACAAAGGCGCAGATACCGTCATAGCCTCTGGCCAGCGACGCGGTTTCCGCGCAGATGTTTGCCTCGATATACTTGATATTTATCTCAGGGTAAGCAGGAGCCAGTGCGGCAAAAAATTGTTCATCATAGTTTTTAGCTCCGTAAAATAAAATTCGCATGGTAAATGAGCTCCTTTCTTATATAGTATGAAGATTGCGGGAGCACATAGTGCGGCGCAATCCGGTATCAAAGAAGGTAAAATACCTTTTGCCCCTAACATAGTATATATAGAAAAATTATTTCCCGCAATAATGAAATTATACATAAAAGAAAAGATTGCACGTTATGTGCCAGAATTATCAATAGAGAACTTATAATGAATAAGGCCTTGACAAGGTGCAACAGAGAGGACAGGGAAACAGGTTTTTTCAGAAGGAAAAAGCCCCGGATCAGGAACCGAGGCTGTAGAGATGTTCATAAAACGCAGGATAGGAGATGCTGACGCAGTCGGCATCTTTTATTGTCAGGGGACCGTCGCAGATGGTTCCCGCTATGGCAAAGGACATGGCAATCCGGTGATCCAGATGGGCGTCGATCTCCGCTCCGTGGAGAGGTTTGCCGCCGCGGATGATCATGCCGTCCTCCGTAGCTTCTATATCGGCGCCCATGCGCAGAAGATTTTCCGTAACTACGGCGATTCGGTCAGATTCCTTTACCTTAAGCTCCTGCGCATCGCGTATGATCGTAGTTCCCTTTGCAAATGCCGCCATAACGGCGATTATGGGGATCTCATCGATGAGTGCGGGGATGATTTCGCCGCCGACTGTGGTTCCGTGAAGTGCGGAGCTTCGGATCAAAAGGTCGGCGGTAGGTTCTCCGTCATGATTTTCATTTAAAAGGGTGATATCCGCCCCCATATCCTTAGAGACGCGAAGTATACCATCACGGGTAGGATTGATTCCCACGTTTTTCAGAAGTATCTCGCTGTCTGTGGACAGAAGTCCGGCTGCGATAAAATAGGCCGCGGAGGAGATATCCCCCGGAACGCATATTTCACACGCGTGTAATGAGGGCTCCGGTGAAATGGATGCGGTGGCGCCCTGGGACTTTACTTCAGCGCCCAGGTGGCTCAGCATGATCTCCGTGTGATTGCGGGAGAGTACGGGCTCTGTGACGCTGGTCACATCGTTTCCGTACATGCCTGCCAGAAGCACACAGGATTTGACCTGGGCCGAGGCCACCGGAGATTCATAGTGGATGGCCTTTAAAGGATGGCCGTGTATGGAAAGGGGGGCGCATCCGTTTCCCCTTATACTGCGGATATCTGCCCCCATCATGGAAAGGGGTGTGATAATTCGTTTCATGGGTCTGGATCGGATGGAGGCGTCTCCATTCAGTTCACAGGAAAAGCTCTGGCCTGCAAGGATGCCGGAGATCAGTCGGGCGGTAGTTCCGCTGTTTCCCACATCCAGCGCGGAAGACGGCGCTCTGAGCCCATGAAGGCCCTGGCCGTGAACCAGAATGGCATCGGGCGTTTCTTCAATGTCGATACCCATAGCCCGGAAGCAGCCGATAGTGGAAAGGCAGTCCGCTCCCTTTAAAAAATTGGTGATTCGGGTAGTACCCCGGGCGAGAGAACCGAACATCACCGCTCTGTGGGAGATGGATTTATCGCCGGGAATGGAGAGAGTACCCCTTAAATGCTTCATTTTTCTGATTTCCATATGCTATACCTGCCGTTCATGTACAATGTAATTGCGCCTGCGAAGGAGTGCGGCGCCGCGGTTCATGGCATCCTCCTCATAGAATTCGATCTTCAGAACTCCTTCTTCAAATTCTCGGTTGTGAATGATGCCGATGTTTTTGATGCTGATGTTATCCATGGCCAGAATGGTGGCGATGGTGGCGATCCCGCCGGCCTCGTCGGCAATGTCCAGATAAAGAATGTATGCTTTGCCGATCACCCCGCCGGAAGCAACGTCAATGGAATCGCGGTAATCCCGGGAGCTGGCAAACATCTGATAGAGGTTGTCCGCCTCCTGATTATCGATGGAACAGCGTATCTGGATCATCATGCGGATGAATTCATCCAGAACCGCGGAAATATTTTCATGATTCTCCAGACAGATCTGCTGCCACATGACGGGGGAGGATGAGGCGATCCTGGTAATGTCCCGGAAGCCTCCGGCTGCTATGGTTTTCATATATTCCGCATCATTGTCCAGGGCGTTCACAAGATTTACCAGCGCCGAAGCGATAATGTGCGGCAGATGGCTGACGCCAGCCGTAATATAATCGTGCTCGTTATCGTCCAGCATCATGGTGATACCACCTAAAGAGGTGATCAGCTCATCAAAGTCCGTGAGCTTGTCCAGGGGGACTTCCCCGCCAGGAGTGAGAATATAATATGCATTCTCGATCATACGGTCCGTTGCGCTTTCAAAGCCCGTCTTTTCGGATCCTGCCATGGGATGTCCTCCAATAAAACAGGACTGAAGCCCAAGTTCCTCCACAGCCCGGTGAATGGGCCCTTTAACGCTGCCTACATCGGTGATGATGCAGCTTTCAGAGATCACATCCTTCAGATATTTCAGGTATTCAATGTTTACATCTACAGGTGCGCAGAGGAAAATATAGTCGCAGGAGGCCAGTCGCTCATCATGCTCCTCCAGAACGGCGTCAATGATCTGACTGCTGAACGCTGCCGCCGTATTTTCTATATTTATATCATATGCCAGGATGTGGTATTCCGGCCGGTGCTTTCGCATTGCCTTGGCAATGGAGCCTCCGATCAGGCCAAGGCCAATAAAACCAACGGTTTTCATGTCTGCTGCGTATCCTTTCCGGTATCATAGGGGGACAAAATATTCTTTGTCCCGTATCATAATATCATAATATCCTACTATTTTAAGAGAAATGGTTAAAAAAGTCAATTGTCTGTGAAATTGCCAAAAAAAAGAGGGAATTATATGAAAAAAAACTGTTGAGAATCTATAAAATACTTGAAATCCAACGAAAATTTTAGTAAAATGTGAACATATTAGACAAACAGGGAGGTATTACATATGGACGTTTTTAGAACTGACCGGATTAGAAATGTAGTCCTATTAGGCCACGGTGGAGCTGGAAAGACCACATTGGCTGAGGCTATGGCTTATCTGTCAGGTATGACCAGCCGTCTTGGCCGTGTTGAGGATGGCAATACAATCAGCGACTTTGACAAAGAAGAGATCAAGAGACATTTTTCTATTTCTACGACGCTTATACCGATCCAGTGGGATAAGATGAAGATCAATATTCTTGATACGCCCGGATATTTCGACTTCGTAGGCGAGGTGGAAGAGGCAGTGAGCGCTGCTGACGCGGCGATCATCGTTGTTTCCGGTAAGGCCGGTGTTCAGGTGGGAACACAGAAGGCATGGAATCTTTGTGAAAAATATAAACTTCCCCGCATGATTTTCGTTACGGACATGGACGTGGATGATGTAAGCTACCGTAAGGTAGTGGAAGACCTGACTGAACTGTACGGCAAGAAGATCGCGCCGATCCATTTCCCCATTCGTGAAGATGGCAAGTTTGTGGGCTATGTAAATGTAGTAAAGCAGGCCGGACGTAAATTTATCGATAAAGCGGGCAAGCAGGAGTGTGAGATCCCCGAATACCTGAATGAATATCTTGAGAAATATCATGAGATCCTTATGGAATCCGTAGCTGAGACAAGCGAGGAATTCATGGACCGTTATTTTGAGGGCGATGAATTTTCCGTGGCAGAGGTTTCCGCAGCTCTGGCGACCAACATTCAGGATGCCAGCATCATACCGGTTTGTATGGGCTCTCCGGTAAATCTTCGCGGTGTTTCCAATCTTCTGGATGATATATGCGGATATTTCCCGAGCCCGGACAAGCGTCCCTGCAACGGTATCTCGCAGAAGACCAACGAGATCTTCGCGGCAAATTATGACTTTGCGAAGGTAAAGTCCGCATATGTTTGGAAGACCATCGTGGATCCCTTCCTTGGAAAATATTCCCTGATCAAGGTTTGCTCCGGCGTTATTAAATCGGACGATACGCTTCTGAATGTGGAAAAGAACGAGGAAGAGCGCCTGAACAAGCTTTATGTCCTGGAAGGCTCCAAGCCCGTTGAGGTTCCTGAGCTCCATGCCGGCGACATCGGCGCCATCGCGAAGCTGAACAGCGTGCAGACAGGCGACAGCCTCGCTACCAAGGCGAATCCCATTCTGTATCCGAAGGCAGTGCTTTCCACACCCTATACCTATAAGAGATACAAGGCTGTGAAAAAGGGCGATGAGGATAAGATTTCCCAGGCTTTGGGCAAAATGATGAGCGAGGATAAGACACTGAAGACTGTGAACGATTCCGCGAACCGTCAGACACTGCTCTATGGTATGGGCGACCAGCATCTGGATATCGTTGTAAATAAGTTAAAAGAACGCTATAAAGTAGACATCGAGCTTTCCAAGCCGAAGGTTCCCTTCCGTGAGACGCTTCGCAAGAATTCCGACGTGGAAGGCAAGCACAAAAAACAGTCCGGCGGACATGGACAGTACGGCCATGTGAAGATGCGTTTTGAGCCCTCCGGCGATCTGGAAACACCATATATCTTTGAGCAGGTAGTTGTAGGCGGAGCTGTTCCGAAGAACTATTTCCCGGCAGTGGAAAAGGGAATGCAGGAATGCGTTCAGAAGGGCCCGCTGGCTGCTTATCCTGTAGTTGGCGTAAAGGCAACGCTGTATGATGGCTCCTATCATCCGGTAGATTCCTCAGAGATGGCATTTAAGATGGCGACCATTCTTGCATTTAAGAAGGGCTTTATGGAAGCCTCCCCGGTACTTCTGGAGCCGATCGTAACCATGAAGGTTACGGTGCCGGACAAATACACCGGTGATGTGATGGGAGATCTGAACAAACGCCGCGGCCGTGTGCTGGGTATGAATCCGGATCACCAGGGCAACACCATTATCGAAGCGGACGTTCCCATGCTGGAAATCTATGGGTATTCCACAGACCTTCGTTCTATGACGGGCGGAAGCGGAGACTTTTCATATGAATTTGCACGTTATGAGCAGGCTCCGAGCGATATCCAGGCGAAGGAGATTGAGGCGAGAGCAGGTAATCTGGACAGTGATGATTAATTAATATTTAAATTTCAGGGGCAGAATTCCCGGGCGTTGGGGATTCTGCCCCTTATATTTTTGGGCATGATGGGAATATTAAGAAGAGAGAAACCGGAGGACTTATAGTAAACGGTAAATATATTTGACGATTGCCATAGAATCGTTCCGTAAAAGTACAGAGGATGTATTAATAATTATTTAACAAAAAGTACAACTATGCAACTGGAATTAGGATCGGCAGACTTTCATAAGTGAAGGAGGACTATCATGAGGGCGGAATGGACTTCATTTAAAGAGGGAGTATGGGAAAAGGAAATCAATGTGCGCGATTTTATTCAGAAAAATTACACGCCATATGAGGGCGATGAATCCTTTTTGGCAGGTCCTGCGGAGACGACCGTAGAATTGTGGGCTCAGGTAATGGAGCTTTCCAGACAGGAACGGGAAAAAGGCGGCGTTCTGGATATGGATACGAGGATTATTTCTTCGATCACATCTCATGGACCGGGATATCTGGACATGGAAAAGGAGAAGATTGTGGGTTTTCAGACGGACAGGCCATTTAAGCGTTCTCTTCAGCCCTGTGGAGGCATTCGTATGGCGGTGAAGGCATGTGAAGCTAATGGCTATAAGGTGGATCCTGAGATAGTGGAATTTTTTACAAAACACAGAAAGACGCACAATGACGGTGTGTTCGATGCATATACGCCGGAAATGCGCGCATGCCGTTCCAGCCATATTATTACAGGCCTTCCGGATGCCTATGGACGGGGGCGCATTATTGGCGATTACCGGAGGGTCGCTTTGTACGGGGTGGATCGTCTGATCGAGGATAAACAGAAACAGAAGGATACCACGAGGACCATCATGTACTCGGATGTCACCCGGGAGAGGGAGGAGCTGTCGGAACAGATCAGGGCGCTGAAGGAATTGAAGGAGCTCGGCGCCATTTACGGCTATGACATCAGCAGACCGGCATCCAATGTGCGGGAGGCTATCCAGTGGCTGTATTTTGGATATCTGGCAGCCATAAAGGAACAGAATGGCGCCGCCATGTCCCTTGGCCGAACCTCTACCTTTCTGGATATTTATGCGGAACGCGATCTGGCAAACGGTACGTTTACAGAGGAAGAGATCCAGGAATTCATCGATCATTTTATCATGAAGCTGCGTCTTGTGAAATTTGCCAGAACGCCGGAGTATAACGCACTGTTTTCCGGAGATCCCACCTGGGTGACGGAGTCCATCGGCGGAATGGGGATTGACGGACGGTCCATGGTGACGAAGATGTCCTACCGCTATCTCCATACACTGGAAAACCTCGGAACCGCCCCGGAACCGAACCTGACGGTTCTGTGGTCTACCCGGCTTCCGCGGAATTTTAAACGCTTCTGTGCGAAGACCTCCATTATGTCCTCCTCCATTCAGTATGAAAATGATGATCTCATGCGGACGACCCATGGTGATGACTACGCTATTGCCTGCTGTGTATCTTCCATGCGTGTTGGTAAGGAGATGCAGTTTTTCGGCGCCAGGGCAAACCTGGCAAAATGTCTGCTGTATGCCATCAACGGCGGCGTTGATGAAGTGAGCAAAAAGCAGGTCGGCCCCAAATACCGTCCGGTCACCTCCGAGTATCTGGATTATGATGAGGTGATGGAAAAGTTTCATGACATGATGAAATGGCTGGCCTGCGTTTATGTCAATACGTTGAATGTGATTCATTATATGCACGACAAATACTGCTATGAAAGAATCCAGATGGCTTTGCATGATAAAAAGATAACCCGCTGGTTTGCCACAGGCATCGCGGGACTTTCCGTAGTGGCGGATTCCCTGTCCGCCATCAAATACGCCAAAGTAAAAACCATCCGGGATGAAAACGGCATTGTTGTTGATTATGAGGCGGAGGGTGATTTCCCGAAATATGGCAATGACGATGACCGGGCCGATGATATTGCCTATGAGATCGTGCAGGAATTCATGCGTTATATTAAGGGTAATCATACGTATCGGGGCGGCATTGCCACCACCTCCATCCTGACCATCACTTCCAATGTGGTTTATGGAAAGGCTACCGGCTCCACACCGGACGGAAGAAAAGCCGGAGAACCCTTTGCGCCGGGAGCAAATCCCATGCATCACAGAGACAGCCATGGAGCGGCGGCTTCCTTGAGCTCCGTGTCCAAGCTGCCCTTTAAGGACGCGCAGGACGGCATATCCAACACATTCTCCATCATTCCGGGGGCTCTGGGTAAGGAGGATGTGATCTTCTTTGATGACACAACCTTTGAGCTGGATCCGGATTGCGCGTGCTGTGAACCGAATGCCTTTGACGACAGGGAAAATGAGTGATAAAACAGAGCGGCGGCAATTCATACAACGAAAATATCAGAATTCAACAGGAGGAAATATAGAATGAATATCAGTGATTCTCAGATCGATAACCTGGTAAATCTGCTGGACGGCTATGCGGAGAAAGGCGGACACCACCTGAATGTAAACGTTTTTACCAGGGAGACTCTTCTGGACGCGCAGGCGCATCCGGAGAAATATCCTCAGCTGACTGTTCGTGTATCCGGCTATGCGGTAAATTTCAATAAGCTGACAAAAGAGCAGCAGGATGAGGTGATTTCCAGAACCTTCCATGAGGGCATGTGAGAAATGAAGGAGGATTGCCGGACTTTAAAAGGGCGCATTCATTCCATTGAGAGCTTCGGGACTGTTGATGGCCCCGGAGTTCGATTTGTTATTTTTTTTCAGGGATGCCCCATGAGATGTCTGTACTGTCATAATCCGGACACATGGACAGCTTCAGGAGGGACGGAGATATCGGCCGACGAGCTTCTTCTGGAATACCGGCGAAACATCAGCTTTTATAAAAAAGGCGGGATTACGGCCACCGGCGGGGAACCGCTGCTGCAGCTTCCCTTTCTCACGGAGCTTTTCTCGAGGGCGAAGGCAGAGGGAATTCACACATGTCTGGACACATCGGGGATCGTATACCGGAAAAGACGGGACGAGGAATATCAAAAATTATTTCATAATCTTGATCTGGTGCTCCTTGATTTTAAACATAGTGAGGAAGAGGCTCATAAAGCGCTTACCGGGCAGAGCCGGAAGCCGGCGCTGGAATTTGCCCGGGCTCTGGAAGGGGCCGGGATCCCCATGATCGTCCGACATGTTGTAGTTCCGGGCATCACTGACGGCCGGGAGCATCTCGTCCGGCTGGGAAAGCTGATCGGGAGCTTTGGCAATCTGAAGGGGCTGGAGGTGCTTCCCTATCACACAATGGGCGCCGTAAAATATAAGGATATGGGAATGGCCTATCCTTTGGAAGGGCTGGAATCCATGGATGCAAAAAAAGCCGGGGAGGCCCGCAGTATCCTTCTGAAGGCGGTGAGAAGCGCGCGTATTTCAAAAAGAATGACTTGACAAATTCACACGGAATCAGTAGAATGTCAGATAGTATAAATAACAAAAGACCTGGAAGAGGAGTAGTAGGAAAAACTGTATGTCCAGAGAGCTGCCGGCAGGTGTGAGGCAGTCATATAAGCTTCTGAACTCGCCTTGGAGTTGCCGGAGTGAAAAAGTAGCTTCGGCCGGGAATTCCCGTTACAGAAATATCAAGTGCGTCTGAGAGATTCAGGCGAATTAGAGTGGTACCGCGAAAGTAAGCCTTTCGTCTCTAAGCCGAGACGAAAGGCATTTTTTAGGAGGAATGAAAAATGGCCGTACCTTATAATCATAAGGCTATCGAAGCGAAATGGCGTACAAACTGGGAAAAGAAGCCGATAAACGTCGATGATGGAAAGAAACCGAAATATTATTGCCTGGATATGTTCCCATATCCTTCCGGAAACGGACTTCATGTGGGACATTGGAGAGGATATGTGATCTCCGATGTGTGGAGCCGGTATAAAATGCTGCAGGGCTATTATCTGATCCATCCCATGGGCTGGGATGCGTTCGGCCTGCCCGCTGAAAACTATGCCATTAAAATGGGCGTTCACCCGGCGATCTCCACGGCTGAAAACATAAAAAATATTAAAAAGCAGATTAATGACATCGCAGCCATCTATGACTGGGATATGGAGGTAAACACCACAGATCCCGGATTTTATAAGTGGACGCAGTGGATTTTTGTAAAAATGTTTAAGGAAGGTCTGGCATATGAGAAAGAATTTCCTATTAACTGGTGTCCTTCCTGTAAGACCGGACTGGCAAACGAGGAGGTTGTAAACGGCTGCTGCGAGCGCTGCGGCGCCGCGGTGACGAAAAAGAACCTCCGGCAGTGGATGCTGAGGATCACCAGGTATGCCGAGCGCCTTCTGAATGATCTGGACAAGCTCGACTGGCCGGAAAAGGTAAAGAAGATGCAGACTGACTGGATCGGCAAGTCCTATGGCGCGGAGGTGGAGTTCCCGGTAGCGGGAAGAGATGAAAAGATTACGGTTTATACCACCAGGCCGGATACTCTTTACGGAGCTACCTTTATGGTACTTGCTCCGGAGCATGCCCTGGCTGCGGGGCTGGCTACGGATGAGACGAGGGAGGCAGTGGATAAGTATATTTACGATGCTTCCATGAAATCCAATGTGGATCGTCTGCAGGACAAAGAAAAGACCGGTGTGTTTACGGGCTCCTATGCGGTCAATCCTCTGAACGGCGCAAGGATCCCGATCTGGCTGTCGGACTATGTACTGGCTGATTACGGTACGGGTGCGATCATGTGCGTGCCCGCCCATGATGACCGTGACTTTGAATTTGCCACGAAATTTAATATTCCCATCATCCAGGTTATCGCTAAGGATGGCAGGGAAATCGAAAATATGACGGAGGCTTATACGGAGGCAGCCGGAACCATGATCAATTCCGGCGAATGGAACGGCATGGAATCCGCCGTGCTGAAAAAGGAAGCTCCGTTGATGATCGAAAAGATGGGTATAGGACGGAAGACCGTTAATTATAAGCTTCGTGACTGGGTATTTTCCCGCCAGCGCTACTGGGGCGAGCCGATCCCGATCATCCACTGCCCAAACTGCGGTAATGTACCGGTGCCGGAGGATCAGCTTCCCCTGACGCTGCCGGAGGTGGAGAGCTATCAGCCTACCGGAACGGGGGAGTCTCCGCTGGCGGCGATCGATGAGTGGGTCAACACCACCTGCCCATGCTGCGGCGCGCCTGCAAAACGCGAGACAAACACCATGCCTCAGTGGGCAGGCTCATCCTGGTATTTCCTGCGCTATGTGGATAATAAAAATGATCAGGAACTGGTATCCAGGGAAAAAGCAGATAAATATCTGCCGGTAGATATGTATATTGGCGGCGTGGAGCACGCGGTGCTGCACCTTCTGTACTCCAGATTTTACACCAAGTTCCTGTATGATATCGGTGTGATTGATTTTGACGAGCCCTTTACAAAGCTGTTTAACCAGGGTATGATCACCGGCAAGAACGGCATTAAAATGAGCAAATCCAAAGGAAACGTAGTTTCTCCGGACGAGCTTGTTAATGACTATGGCTGCGATTCCCTGAGAATGTATGAGCTGTTCGTAGGTCCGCCGGAGCTGGATGCGGAGTGGGATGACCGGGGTATCGACGGTGTTTCCCGTTTCCTGAAGCGGTTCTGGAATCTGGCGGTGGACAGCATCGAGGCCAATGTGCCCGCCACTAAGGACATGATAAAGACCCGCCACAGAATGGTTCATGATATCACACAGCGTTTGGAGTCCTTCAGCCTGAATACGGTTATCTCCGGCTTTATGGAGTACAACAATAAGCTGATTGAGATCGCTAAAAAGGAGGGCGGCGTGGATCGTGAGACCATCGGGACAGCAGTGATCATGCTGGCGCCCTTTGCTCCTCATATTGCGGAGGAACTGTGGGAGAGGCTTGGACATACGGATTCCGTATTCCACGGACAGTGGCCAACTCATGATGAGGAAGCCATGAAGGACGATGAGATCGAGATTCCGGTTCAGATCAACGGCAAGACCCGGGCGGTGGTCAGTATTTCGGCCGAATGCTCCAGGGAGGAGGCCATTGCGGCAGGTAAGGGAGCCATCGCGGAAAAGCTTACCGGAAATGTGGTCAAAGAGATCTATGTTCCAAAGAAGATTATCAATATTGTTATGAAATAAAAACAGAATGTGTTTCAAAAAAAGCAGCGCCTTATCCTGACGGACAGGACGCTGCTTTTTAAATGGATGCGCACGGCGGCGAAGAGACATTTCAGGTCGTAATTTCTTTCAGGTCGGATATGTCCGGGACGGCCATAAGGGAGTAGTTCGTGTAGTACACCACAAACCCGGGCTTTGCGCCCGCCGGCTTTTTCACATGCTTTTTCTGAATGTAGTCGATTTCCACCTTGGGCGCGGTGCGCCCTTTGGAATAAAAGGCCGCAAGCTGTCCGGCCTCCTCGAAGGTCCGGTCCGGCAGCTCTCCGTCCGGAGTTTTTACAATAACATGCGAGCCGGCCGTTTTTTTTGCATGGAACCACCAGTCGTTGCCTGTGGCGAGCTTAAAGGTCAGCTCATCATTTTGATAATTGTTTTTGCCTACATATATGTCATAGCCATCGCTGGAAACGTAGTGGAGGGGACGGGCTTTTATCCCGGTTTTTGCGCCTTTTTTTCCGGAATAGCGCTTTTTGATATAGCCGCTTTCCGTGAGTTCCTCCTTGATCTGGGAAAGATCGCTTTCTGTCCGTGCGATGTCCAGGGCATTGGAGATGGATTCCAGATGCTCCGTTTCCTGGACGGATTCCCGTATCTGCTGTGTGAGCGCCTCCTGGGTCCGTTTCAGCTTATTGTACCGGTCAAAATATTTCTTTGCGTTATCCGCAGGGGAGATGGAGGGATCCAGGGGAATCTCAATCTCCTCATTGGTGTAATAGTTCAGGGCGCGGAAGGAGCTGCAGCCTTCTTCCAGACCATAACCGTAGACATTGATCAGCTCTCCGTAAACCTTATATTTATCCTTTTTTTCTGTGTCCCGCATCTGCTTTTCCTGAAGTGAGAGCTTTTTGCGGCTGCGCTCCAGGGCTGTCTGTACGATCCTGCGAAGGTCGGAGGATTTCTGCCGGATACGTGTCAGAACATTCTTCGCGGCGTAATATTCCTCCAGCATGGAAGAAACAGTGTTAAAGCTTTGGGCGGTGTACTCACTGCCGTACTGGGTCATGGGAAGCACCGCATATTCTACCGGCTCTTTACCCCGGTAAATGATGTTTGGCGAAAAATCCTTCCGGCGTACCTGATCTATCAGCCGTCGAAAGGTGTGATAGAGATGAGTGCAGGCATTTTCGCTCAAGGACCGGGCATCGTCGCCGCCGTCTATGGATGCCCGGTAGCAGACTTCCTCCGCCATCACAGGACTGAAGCCGGTCAGGGAAGTGTAGATAGCCCGGGAAATGTTGCAGGGCTTTTTACAGATGATCTTTACAAAGGTCTCCTCGTCTATGGTGAAGGGGTCCGCCTTGTCCTGAGTCCTGGGAATAAAATAATCCCTTCCGGGCAAAACCTCCCGCACAGAGCTCATGTGGGAGGATACATGCTTGATACTGTCCAGGATTTTCCCGTCCTCATCGCAGAAAATGATGTTGCTGTGTTTTCCCATAAGCTCCATGATCAGATCCTTTTTGCAGAGATCGCCCATCTCATTTAAATGCTCCAGCCGGAAGTCGATCACGCGCTCCAAACCGGGCTGGGTAATGCTTTGGATGCGTGCGCTTCCGATGTGTTTTCTGAGAAGCATACAAAAATTCGGGGCCGTAATAGGACTGGTTTTGTTTTTTCCCGTGAAATATATCAGAGGGAGGGAAGCGCTGGCAGACATGAGAAGCCTGCACTGGCCCTGATCTCCCCTGGCTGTGATTAACAGTTCGTCCGTTTCCGGCTGCGCGATCTTATTAATGCGTCCGCCAAAAAGCCGGGTATTTAATTCCTCCACCATCGCTGCGATGGTGATACCGTCAAATGCCATAAAAAACTCCTTATATGTTTATTCTGTAAATCATGGTTACATGCCGGGGTGGCTGACGTCAGATATGTAAATAAAGCCGGCAGGCATCCCGGAGCTTAACCGATATTATAACAACAAAAAAAGGATTTGACTAGGGTTTTAGAATGAACTATAATAAATCTGTATGTACAGAATTAATGTTTAGAGCGGCTGTACACAGGAAAAGAGAGATAAAACATGATTAAAAGTATGACAGGCTTCGGCCGTGCAGAGGTGGTCTCCGAAGAGCGGAAAATCACTGTGGAATTAAAATCCGTAAATCACAGATACCTGGATCTGGGGATCAGGATGCCGAAAAAGCTTGGATTTCTGGAGGGTACGATCCGCAATCTGCTGAAGACATATATGGAGAGAGGCAAGGTTGACATTTTTATCAGCTATGAGGATTATACGCTGAATTGCGCCGCGCTGAAATATAACCGGGAGCTTGCCCGGGAATATATGGGCTATCTGAAGCAGATGGCGGAGGATTTTGATCTGGAAAACGATATCCGTGTGTCGACTCTTTCCCGATATCCGGAGGTACTTGCTATGGAGGACCAGTCTCTGGATGAAGAAAAGCTGTGGGAAGTATTGGAGCCGCCGATCACGGAGGCCTGCGAAAAATTTGTGGAAACCCGGAGAAGAGAAGGGGAAAATCTGAAGAAGGATCTTCTGGAAAAACTGAAAAATCTGGATGAAAAGGTAACTATGGTACAGGAACGTTCCCCCGAAGTAGTGAATGCGTACAGGGAAAAGCTGGAGACAAAGGTGCACGAGCTTCTGGAGGACTCGCAGATCGATGAAAGCAGGATTGCTGCGGAGGTGGTGCTGTTCTCTGATAAAATATGCAACGATGAGGAGACGGTACGTCTGCATAGTCATATCCGGAATATGGAAAAGGCGCTTAAGGAGAGCGAAGGGATCGGTCGCAAGCTGGACTTTATGGCACAGGAGATGAACCGGGAGGCAAATACCATCCTGTCAAAATCCAATGATCTTGAGATTTCCAACATCGCCATTGAGCTTAAGACAGAAATCGAAAAGATCCGGGAACAGATTCAAAATATTGAATAGAGGAATGAGAATCACGTGGCAAAATTGATCAACGTAGGATTTGGGAATGTTGTCAATTCTCAGAAGATTGTAGCGGTAGTCAGCCCGGATGCCGCGCCTATCAAGCGCATGGTGCAGAGCGTAAAGGGTACCCGGTCTCTGGTGGATGCTACCCAGGGACGGAAGACCAAGGCGGTGATCGTCACTTCCGACGATTATCTGGTATTATCGGCGCTGCAGCCGGAAACCATCGCAAAGCGGTTTGCGGAAATATATGATAATGAAGACAGAGGTGAAAATCATGAATAAAGGAATCCTGGCAGTTGTCTCAGGATTCTCAGGGGCCGGAAAAGGAACGGTCATGAAGGAGCTTCTGGGGCGCTATGAAAATTATGCGCTGTCCATCTCAGCCACCACGAGAAAGCCCAGGGAGGGAGAGGCGGACGGCAGAGAATATTTTTTCCTTACTCGCGAGGAGTTTCAGAAACTGATCCGGGAGGATCAGCTTCTGGAATATGCGTGTTATGTGGACAATTATTATGGCACTCCCCGGGCATACGTGGAAAAAATGCTTGAACAGGGCAAAGATGTGATCCTTGAAATTGAAATGCAGGGGGCCATGAAAATAAAGGAAAAGATTCCGGAGGCTATGCTGATTTTTGTGACGCCTCCCTCGGTAAATGAGCTGATGAGAAGGCTTGAAAAAAGAGGTACGGAGTCGCCGGAGGCGATTGCATCGCGTATGCGGCAGGCCGTAGAAGAGTCCGGAGGCATGGAAAACTATGACTTCCTTTTGATAAATGATGACCTTGAAACCTGCGTGGAAGAGCTTCATCGCATGATCCAGAGCGAGAAAGCGCGGACTTCCCGAAATCAGGAGCTGATAGAAAAAATAAGGTCCGAGCTTGAGGCATATATGAAAGGAGATTTATAAAAATGATTCATCCATCTTACTCAGAATTAATTGAGGCAATCAACGAAAATGCGTCGGAGGACGATAACACAATGATGCTGAACAGCCGTTATTCTCTGGTGCTTGCCACCAGCAAGAGAGCGCGTCAGATCATAGGGGGCAGCGAGCCTCTGGTAAGCGGCGCTGCAGGGAAAAAGGCTCTTTCTGTTGCCATCGATGAATTTTATCAGGGAAAGATCAAGATCGTTCCCAATGATGATGCGGATGATGAAGAGATCATCCCGGAGAAAGCCTCCGGAAAAGAGGCGGAAAAATAATGAAAAGGCTGCGGAAGCAGCCTTTCGATGCATTAGGAGAGATTTATGAAGCTTTTGTTTATTTCCCTTGGATGTGATAAAAATCTGGCAGACTCCGAGGCAATGCTTGGAATGCTTACAAAAGCAGGCCATGAAATTGTGGATTCGGAGGAGCTGGCGGAGGGTATTATTATTAACACCTGCTGCTTTATCAATGACGCCAGGGAGGAGAGCGTGGAAACAATTCTGGAAATGGCGGAATATAAAAAGGCGGGAAGCTGCAGGGCGCTGGTGGTTACCGGATGTATGGCACAGCGGTACCGGCAGGAGATCATCGATGAAATTCCGGAGGTGGATGCGGTACTTGGCACCAGCTCCTATGAGGAGATCGTTCATGCTGTGGAGGAGGCAGATGCGGGCAGGAAGTTTCAGGAATACAGGGATATCGACTATCTTCCTTCAAAATCAGAGGCGAGAGTACTGACCACAGGGGGCCATTTCGGATATCTGAAGATTGCGGAGGGGTGCGGCAAGCGCTGTACTTACTGTATCATCCCGAGCCTCAGGGGGAAATTCCGGAGTGTGCCGGAGGAAAAGGTTCTGGCGGAGGCGGAATATATGGCTTCGCAGGGGGTGAAGGAGCTGATCCTGGTGGCCCAGGAAACGACGGTTTACGGCACAGACCTGTACGGCAGAAAAACGCTCCATGAGCTCCTGAAAAGGCTCTGCCGGATAGAGGGGATCCGCTGGATCCGGGTGCTTTATTGCTATCCGGAGGAGATCTATGATGAGATGATTCAGGTGATGAAGGAAGAAAAAAAGATATGCCATTACCTGGATCTGCCTGTCCAGCATGCCAGCGACCGGATACTGAAGCGGATGGGGAGACGCACTACCAGGGCGGAGCTTGAGGCTATCGTAAAAAAACTGCGAAAAGAGATCCCTGATATTGTTCTAAGAACCACCCTGATTACCGGATTTCCCGGGGAGACAGAGGAAGATCATCAGGAGCTGATGGAATTTGTGGATGATATGGAGTTTGACCGTCTGGGGGTATTCACCTATTCCCGGGAGGAGGGTACTCCGGCCGCATCCATGCCGGATCAGATCCCGGAGAAGATAAAGGAGGAGCGAAGGGACGAGCTTATGGAGCTGCAGCAGGAAATTTCCCTGTATAAGGGAAATGAGCGCATCGGCCAGGAGCTCCTGGTGATGATCGAAGGAAAGGTTTCCGGAGAGAGCGCCTATATTGGCCGGACCTATGGGGACGCTCCCGGGGTGGACGGATATATTTTTGTGCAGACAGGAGAGCTGCTGATGACCGGGGATTTTGCCAGAGTGCGAATAACCGGGGCTCTGGAATATGATTTGATAGGAGAGTTGTCAGATGAATACACCGAATAAATTAACTGTTGGAAGAATGATCATGGTTCCCTTTCTCGTGTTGTTTATGCTGACAGGCTGGGGCGGGGAGGCGAACCGCTTTATCTGTCTGGTGATTTTCTGCGGGGCCAGCATAACAGACTGGTTTGACGGATATCTGGCAAGAAAAAATAATCTTGTGACAAATTTTGGCAAGTTTATGGATCCTCTGGCGGATAAGCTTCTGGTATGTTCCGCGCTGATCTGTTTTATTGAGCAGGGCAGACTTGCCGCCTGGATCGTGATCATTATCATTGCAAGAGAATTTATCATCAGCGGATTCCGTCTGGTCGCGGCCGAGGGCGGCGTTGTGATCGCCGCCAATTACTGGGGGAAATTTAAAACCGTATCGCAGATGGTGATGATTATTTTGCTTCTTTTGGATCTTCCGGGATTTTTCCGTATCCTCACGGAAGTATTTATCTGGCTGTCCGTGGCATTGACGATTATTTCATTGCTTACATATATCATCGAGAATAAGAAAGTGCTGTCCGTAAAAGAATAACAGAAAGGTCAAAGCCGAAATTTAAGAAAGGTGACGAATATGATAACAGAACTTGTCTCTGTGGGAACAGAAATACTTTTGGGAAATATTGTAAATACAAACAGCGCGTATCTGTCGGAAAAATGTGCGCAGCTTGGTTTGTCATTATATTATCAGACTGTGGTGGGCGATAATGCGGAGCGAATGAAGGATGTCATTAAAACAGCGCTGGACCGATCGGATGTGGTCATTCTTACCGGGGGACTGGGTCCTACGGAGGATGATCTGACAAAGGAAGTGACTGCGGGGCTGATGGGATTTCCGCTGGTGGAGGATCCCCACAGCCGGGAACTCCTGGAAAGCTATATGAAGCAGTATCAGGGCAATAATCCTCAGCGAAGGATCACACAGAACAATTATAAGCAGGCTATGGTCCCCCGGGGATGTCTTGTGCTGGACAATCATAACGGCACTGCGCCGGGCCTCATCATGGAAAAGGATGGGAAGACGGCGATTCTTCTTCCCGGACCGCCAAATGAGATGAAGCCCATGTTCGAGGAGCAGGTCTTTCCTTATCTTCGTAAGCTGCAGCCGGAGATCATCTATTCTCAGATGATCAAGATCTGCGGTATCGGGGAAAGCCAGGTCGCGGATGAGATCAATGATCTGATCCAGGCGCAGACCAATCCTACCATCGCTCCCTATGCAAAGATCGGCGAGGTGCATCTTCGCATTACGGCCCAGGGAGAGAATGAGAAAGAGTGCCGGAAAATGATCAAGCCGGTAGTGCGCGAGCTTAAAGCCCGTTTTGGGAAAAACATTTTTGCTACCGATGAGTCAAAAAGTCTGGAAGAGGCTGTGGTGGACATGCTGAAGGATCAGAAGCTGACGCTGGCCCTGGCAGAGTCCTGTACAGGCGGCGCCGTAGCTTCCCGTATCGTAAATGTGCCCGGGGCCTCCGAGGTATTTACCTGCAGCTTTGTGACTTACAGCAACAGGGCGAAAAGAAAGTGCCTGGGCGTGAAAAAGGCCACGCTGAAGACAGATGGGGCTGTTTCGGAGAAATGCGCGAAGGAGATGGCAAAGGGCGGCTGTTTCTTTTCAAAAGCGGATATCTGTCTGTCCGTTACCGGTATTGCGGGACCGGACGGCGGCACAAAGGAAAAACCTGTAGGGACAGTATTTATGGGCTGCTGCTATAATAATAAGGTGGATATCCGGGAATTCCATTTTACCGGCAACCGTGCAAAGATCCGTGAACAGACCACCGCACACGCCCTCGCCTTTCTGCGCGACTGCATCATGGAGGGCGTAACCAAAAGTGAATAAATCGAAAAAACATGCCGGGGATCTGGATTTTCAATGTGCTTTTCTGATGAAGGCTTCTCGCGAAGCGGCCTTCGCGGGAAACACCCGAAAGGGTACCGGTTCCCCGGCGTTTTTTTGACCGGTTTTTTGTTTCACCGGATCATCTTCATCAGGCTCACAATCTGATCGATCTTCGCGGCTTCCGCCGGAGATTTTCCCATTTTAAGTACATCGAGCACAGCGGAAACCTCACCGGAGGAAAAATTCAATCCCCTGCTTTTTCCCTGAGCGGCCGCAGTCATAAGAAAGGGCAGCATATCCGACGGGCTCTTCCCGTTCCCCTGCTCCGCCAGCTGCTGCAGCATATCCAGCTTTCCCTTATCAATGCCGGACAGCCGGGGAT
Source organism: uncultured Blautia sp. (assembly GCA_964528895.1). GTDB lineage: Bacteria > Bacillota > Clostridia > Lachnospirales > Lachnospiraceae > Blautia_A. The sequence goes on from CAZGTY010000032.1 coordinate 23,422, forward strand.
TATCCTTCCATTCTTCACTCATTCCGATCACCCTCCATTTCCGTATCAGAATTCATTAATTGAACAATCTGAACCATTGACATCATATTGCACATCTGATCCAGCCGGCGCCGGCTGTCTCCGTAGCAGAATCTGCGTATATCCTGTATCATTTCAAGAGGAGAAGCGCTCTGAGGCTGCGCGCAGATGGAAATATCCTGTTTTGCGGAGGAAAACAGACGCAGCGTATTAGACAGCTCCTGTACCTTTGTGTACAGAGATACGATTCTCTGTCCATTCTGCGGCAAGTAAGGAAGCGCTGCTTTCAGCATTTGCGACCGGTCGTCGCTGACCATCTGATCCAGAGGAGTCTGGGAAACTGATTCATTTTCCATAAATCCCACTTCCAAAATATGCATTTTACTAATACATTATGACAGACGCTCTTGTCCTGTCATATGATGAAGTATAAAAGGAGGACGAAAAAATGGAAGAGGAAAAAAGAAAACTGGTGATCGATGGAAACGCCTTTTATGAAATAGATCTGGAATGCCTGAAACAGAAGCGCAGGAAGAATGAAGAATCAGAAAAGGTAAAGAAGCAAAGGCAGAGGAGATGATCCCCTGCCTTTTGATACTTCTTAGAAGCAGCTGCTGCCGCATCCATTGCCGCATCCGCCGCAAAGGAGCAGAAGGATTACGATAATCCAGCAACAGTCGCCGCCGTTGCCGCAGCCACTGTTGGCGCTGAGGCCGTTGTTTCCGCAGAGGAACAGCAGGATGATGATCCAGAGAATGCAGCTGCAGGAGCTGCCTCCGAAAGCGCCGAAGCCGCATCCGTTGTTGCAGCCACAGCCGGCTTCACGTCCGCATCCGTTGTCACATCCACAGTTTGTAGCAGCTAAATCACTCATTGTAAAGTCCTCCAAATTTTGTTTACACTTCATATTATGTTGGGAACATGTCCCGGGTTACTGGGAAAGAGGCGGCAGATGCGGAACAGAAGAAAGGAAACAGACTTTTTTAAACAGTAAAATGGAGGCAATTTGCCGCTTTAAGTTGTAAAAGCAGAACGGAAATTTCTTGACAAACTTTTTTCGTATTTGTATACTTGCTATATGCTACGATACCGGGGTCACATAGTGCGGAGCAATCCGGTATCAAACAGGGCAAAATACCTTTTGACCCTGACATCGTGCTATTTATAATAGAAGTAAAGGCCTGGAAGGGAAGAAGTAGTTCAGGGAAAGCGGACAGAGAGCAGCCGGTCGGTGAGAGGCGCCTGTGGAACGTGGACGAATACATCCCGGAGCTGCGCACCGAAAAACGAGTAGGCTGCGACGGAATGCGACCGTTATCCTGCAAAAGTGGCGTATGGTCACTTGCTGAGGCGGAGGATGTGAGTCCTCTGTGAATTTAGGTGGTATCACGGGGCCCGGTTCTCGTCCTAAACAGGATGGGAGCCGGGCATTTTTATAATACGGATCAGAGGATCCTTATGGGAATCCTGATTTGAGGAGGAGAAAACTATGACAGTATGGGAAGAACTCAAGGCCCGCGGCCTGATCGCCCAGGTGACCAACGAAGACGAAATTAAAGAAATGCTCAATAACGGAAAAGCCACCTTTTATATCGGCTTTGATCCCACTGCGGACAGCCTTCATGTGGGACATTTTATGGCGCTTTGCCTGATGAAAAGACTTCAGATGGCGGGAAACAGGCCGATCGCGCTCCTTGGAGGGGGCACGGGCATGATCGGAGATCCCTCCGGACGTACCGACATGCGCCAGATGATGACAAAAGAGACGATCGGGCATAATATCGACTGCTTCAAAAAACAGATGGAACGCTTTATCGACTTTTCCGACGGAAAGGCGCTGATGGTAAACAACGCGGACTGGCTGATGAACCTGAATTACGTGGAGCTGCTTCGCGAGGTGGGTCCTCATTTCTCCGTAAACCGCATGCTCACCGCGGAGTGCTATAAACAGCGCATGGAAAGAGGCCTGAGCTTCCTGGAATTTAACTATATGATCATGCAGAGCTATGATTTTTATATGCTGTTCCAGAAATACGGCTGCAACATGCAGTTCGGAGGAGACGACCAGTGGAGCAATATGCTTGGCGGCACGGAGCTGATCCGCCGCAAGCTGGGGAAGGATGCCCATGCAATGACTATCACGCTGCTTTTGAATTCCGAGGGTAAAAAGATGGGGAAAACCCAGTCCGGAGCCGTATGGCTTGACCCGAATAAGACCTCGCCCTTTGATTTCTATCAGTACTGGAGAAATGTGGATGACGCTGATGTTATTAAGTGTATGCGGCTTCTGACATTCCTCCCCATAGAGGAGATCGAGGAAATGGAAAAATGGGAGGGCAGCCAGTTAAATAAGGCAAAGGAGATCCTGGCGTATGAGCTCACCAGTCTGGTACACGGAGAGGAAGAGGCAAAAAAGGCCCAGGAGGGCGCCAGAGCCCTGTTCGCAGGCGGCGCGGATACTGTAAATATGCCTACGACACAGCTTGCCGCTGAGGATTTTACCGACGGGAAGATTGATGTGATCACCCTGCTGGTAAAGGCCGGGCTTGCCACCAGCCGTTCAGACGCCAGACAGAACATCAAAGGCGGGGGCGTCTCCGTAAACGGCGAGGTTGTCACAGACGTGTTCTATGCAGTGGAGGAGGATGCCTTCGGTGAAGATGGTATCGTGATCAAACGCGGTAAAAAGAAATTCCATAAATTTATGATGTGATTCCAGGGATTGTCGGAGCGCGAAGCGCGGAATAATGAACAATCCGGGAATCAGCTTTTGACGGGTAAATCATGATGTAGAAAAAAACAGCATGTGCTGTAGGAGGATATAAATATGAAGAAATACGGAGTAAACGAACTTCGGCAGATGTTTCTGGATTTTATGGAGAGCAAGGGACATCTTATAATGAAAAGCTTTTCTCTGGTGCCGCAGGGAGATAAGAGCCTCCTGCTGATCAATGCAGGTATGGCTCCTCTGAAGCCATATTTTACCGGCGCGGAGATCCCGCCGAGAAGAAGAGTGGCAACCTGCCAGAAATGCATCCGTACCGGCGATATTGAAAACGTGGGCAAGACTGCCCGCCACGGTACGTTTTTCGAGATGCTGGGCAACTTTTCCTTCGGTGATTACTTTAAACACGAGGCCATCGCATGGTCCTGGGAGTTTTTGACCCGGACAGTGGGACTGGATCCGGAGAGACTTTATCCTTCCGTATATGTGGAGGATGACGAGGCGTTTGATATCTGGA
>CAZGTY010000033.1:0-25560 GCA_964528895.1 uncultured Blautia sp.
AGGTCGAAACATTGACTTCCCAAAAGTCCAGTTAATTACTGACAGTTATACTAGAACCAGTAGGATTGCGATAAGCCTATTTCAATAGAAATTTCCATCTGTCTCATTTATTATTCTCATATTATTCTGAAAATAACTCTTTCGTTTTACATATGTCACTTAATTATTTATTGTTTTTTTATCATACCACGCCAGGAATTTTCTGTTAAATTGTTATTATAAAATATATTTATCAGAACCGGAAATTAAATTTATTTTTTTGCGAAACACCTTGACTATGCAGCATTAACTATGGTATTGTAACAATAGAAACCGATGAGAAAGAGAAGTACGTTTGATATGCATCTCACAGAGAGCCGCAGAGGGTGGGATTGCGGCAGACGGCAGCAGACGGAATGGGCTTTTGAGGGTGACCTGAAGGCAGTTTGCGCAGTAGGGAAAACGGAGAGGATACTCCGTTACAAAATCAGATATATGACTGTATATCGTGAGTGGACGCACGGACTTGCGTCAAGCAGGGTGGCACCGCAGGAGTTTCGGCTCTTGTCCCAGCATAAATGGGACGAGAGTTTTTTTATTGCAGAAAATTCTTTTCCCCAAAAACAGGTAACAAAACCACAAAATTCAAGAAAGGAGAAACGATTTATGAGCGAAACAAAAATCCCCTACAAAATTTATTTGAACGAGGACGAAATTCCAAAGCAATGGTACAACATGCGGGCCGATATGAAGACGAAACCGGCGCCCCTTTTAAATCCGGGTACTCTGCAGCCCTTAAAGCCGGAAGAACTGGCTCCGATTTTCTGTGAAGAACTGATTGCACAGGAGCTGAACGATACCGATGCTTTCATCGACATTCCCGAGGAGATTCAGGAATATTATAAAACCTATCGTCCTTCCCCTACCGTCCGTGCTTATCATCTGGAAAAAGCCCTGGGAACACCGGCAAAAATTTACTACAAATTCGAGGGAAATAATACCAGCGGCAGCCATAAACTGAACTCCGCTCTTGCTCAGGCTTACTACGCAAAAAAACAGGGCTTAAAAGGAGTTACCACAGAGACCGGGGCCGGTCAGTGGGGAACCGCCCTGTCCATGGCCTGCGCTTACTTCGATCTGGACTGCAAGGTATATATGGTGAAGGTCTCCTATGAGCAGAAACCTTTCCGCCGGGAGGTTATGAGAACCTACGGAGCCAGCGTGACTCCTTCTCCCTCTATGGAGACAGAAGTTGGACGGAAAATTCTGGCCGCTCACCCCGGCACCACCGGCAGCCTGGGCTGCGCTATCTCTGAAGCAGTGGAAGTGGCCACCACCCACGAGGGTTACCGCTATGTACTTGGCAGCGTATTAAACCAGGTACTTCTGCACCAGTCCATCATCGGTCTGGAAGCCAAAACGGCGCTGGACAAATACCATGTGAAGCCGGATATCATTATCGGCTGCGCTGGCGGCGGTTCCAATCTGGGCGGTCTGATCGCTCCGTTCATGAGTGAAAAACTCAGAGGGGAGGAAGATTACCGTTTCATCGCCGTGGAACCCGCTTCTTGTCCCAGCTTTACCAGAGGAAAATTTGTCTATGATTTCTGTGACACCGGCATGATCTGTCCCCTGGCGAAGATGTATACCCTGGGCAGCAGCTTTATCCCATCCCCCAACCATGCAGGCGGTCTCCGCTTCCACGGTATGAGCACCATCCTGTCTCAGCTCTACCATGACGGCCTGATGGAGGCCCGCGCCGTAGAGCAGACTTCCGTATTCCAGGCTGCAGAACAGTTCGCCCGGACTGAGGGTATCCTTCCTGCGCCAGAGAGCAGCCACGCCATCCGGGTGGCCATCGATGAGGCCCTGAAATGCAAAGAAACCGGCGAGGAAAAGACCATTCTCTTCGGTCTCACCGGCACCGGTTACTTCGATATGGTGGCTTATGAACAGTTCCACAACGGAACCATGAACGATTACATTCCCACAGACGCGGACCTTCAGGTTGGCTTTGACGGCATCCCAAAATTCCCGGGCAATGAATTTTAATCGTTTCTAAGGGCAGCGTAACTTCTGTATGTTTTGCAGGAGACATGCCTGTTTATCTTTACTATCAATGGGACAGACCCAGTGCGCTCGCCTTATTTCAAAATAGAAATTCTGCAAGAAAAAATGCCTTCGCCCTCAATCTAGAGGAAGAAGGCATTTTTTGGCGCCGGATGCGTATTGCAAAGCAATAAAATACCTCTCGCATCCGTGCGCATCCTACGCGGTGCGCTGTGACAATGATTCATAGGAAACAAAAGAGAGCACCCAAATCACAATCTTTTATTTTCCTTCCGCAACATAGGGCAAAACATCCCCATTATCGGAGTTTGCGGCATGCTCCTGCGTACATTCTTCGTCATCATATAACTTCTATTTCTTCAGACGGTTCATAAGGCGAAACATCATATGCAATGGAAAACTCTGCCGCGGTCACTTTCGTGCCATCTGGCTTTTCCAGATAACTGATTGCCGATTTTATCTCGTACGTATCCGCATCCAATTCAATGAAACTAAAATACTTATCTTCTTTCCCCGACAATGGTATCATACTCCGGAAAATCTTCCTCAAAAGCTTCCAGCGGTGCTTCCAATGTCAAATACAGACTGCCATCAGCCTCGGATGTCTCCACAATCGCTTCTCCGTCAGTCTTCCTTACTGTAAATAGGGACTCCATCCAATCAGCCCATTTCTTCTCCATGGCATCACCAATTCCAAAACCGACCTCCACCTGATCGCTTTCCGCAGGATCGTACTCATAGTTGCGGCCTTTCTTTTGCAGAAACTGATTGGAATCTTCTACGCATGCATACGTCTCTTTATCTGTATACTCATAAAAGTAAAAAATTTCATCGCCGCTTTCATTCAATTTAGATACGTTCTCGATTTTTCCTCCGAAGCCGCCGCCCATGGCAGGACTTAAAACCTGGACTTTACTCATGGGCATATGAAATATTTTTGCCAGATTTTTTCTCTGTCCAAACACATCCTGCGTCGGTGTATATACTGTCAGTTTTCCTTCCACATCATAATCGGCTATACTCTGTTCTTTATGTCTTTCTTATCTAAATGGCATTGCAGTTTTACCTGTCCCTTTCTTTTATCCTCTGGCAAATGGCAAAAGTATTAATGGTTGCCTGATGCCGGAGATGAAACAATTATCACACGTATGAGGGGGGATTGACAGAAGAAAGGTTTTCTGCTTACAATATAAAAGTTGGAATTATTGAGAATTTTATATAGAAAGCAGGAATAAAATGCCAGATTATATTATTAAAAATGGTTGGATTGTTGACGGAAAAAGCAAGCCTCCCTATCAGGGAGAAGTGGCCGTTTCAAAGGGAAAAATCCAGGAAATTTCCTCCCATATAACCCTTCCGTCTGACTTTCCCAAAGAGCAGATACTTGATGCAAAAGGAGGATATATCACTCCGGGATTTATTGATATACATCGTCATGGCGACTGGGAAGCACTGAAAAACGGAGATGATGAGTTGCTGAATAGGCAGGGGATTACAACTGTAATAAATGGAAACTGTGGTTTGTCCATAGCTCCTGCCGGAAAGATTTATCAAGAGGAAATCAATGGATTTTTAAGCAGCGTAACAGGAGAAATGACAGGGGAATTTGACTGTCAGAACTCGATGTCCTCTTACATGAAATGTCTTTCACAGATAAAACGAAGTGTGAATACGGGAATGCTCGGTGGAAATGGGACGATACGGGCATGTGTGAAGGGATATGCGCCAGGCAGGCTTACGAAAGATGAGATGTCTAAGGTATGGAGAGTATTAGAGGAAACCCTGGAGGCAGGCGTTTTAGGGATAAGCCTTGGTCTGGCATATGCACCAGAATTTGAGTATGAAAAAGAGGATCTGGTCAAGGTTTTATCCCCTATAAAACATTCAGATGTTCCGATAGTAACGCATGTCCGCAATGAGGGGGACGGATTATTTTCGTCAATCCGAGAGGTCATCTATCTGGCAGAAAAGCTTGAAGTTCCTTTGCATATCAGCCACATGAAATGTATCGGAAAGAAGAACTGGGGAAAGAAATCCCATGAGGTTTTGGATTTTTTACATAGTGTAAGGGACATTGGAGGAAAAGTAGATTATGATCTCTATCCTTATTTGACGGGCTCTACACAGTTAGTTCATGTGCTTCCGCCTGAGGCACAAAAAGGGGGAGTTTCTGCAATTATCAAGCGTCTATCTGATGAGGTCTATCGTAAGAAACTGACGGAGATTTTAAAAAGGCCTTCTGATGAATTTGAGAATATTGTGGGGCTGGCAGGTTTTGAAAATATATATGCAAGCACTCTGCATTCCAAAGAGTATGCTCCTTATGCAGGATGGTCGCTGGCAAAGATAGCGGAAGTTCAAAATCGTAATCCATATGAAACTTTATATGATATTCTGATAGCAGAGAATTGTCAGGTAACTATGTTAGATACCATTGCTTCAGAGGAGGATATGCTGTATTTTTTAAAGGATGATATGGCGAACCTGATTTCGGATGCCATCTATCCTTCGGGAGGGAAATATCATCCAAGAGTCTATGGGGCATTTCCAAAGTTTTTGGTGGAATATGTGAGAGAAAAGCATGTTTTTTCCATAGAAGAGGCAGTGTATAAAATGACAGGAAAGCCGGCTGCTGTGCTACATATGAATCGGGGAGTTATGGAAAAGGGAAATCCAGCGGATATCAATATATTTCGGCTTGAAAACCTGAAAGCGCCAGCAGATTTTCAGAATCCTATACAATTTTCCGAGGGATTCGACTATGTGATGACGAATGGACAGCTAGTCTTAAATCAGGGAGTTTGGAGTAACAGAGGAAGCGGAAAGGCAATAGTACGGTGAACAAAAGTATACAAATATTTTTAGATTATTTTGATTTTTTTGGTATATATAAATATAGACAAAAAAATATTCACTTGTTAAAATGAATCTATTATTTGCAAAGGGGCAAGCCTTACGGTTTGCTCCTTTTTTAGTTCACTTTTCCAAAAAAGGAGGAAGACATTATGAAAAAATCGGGAATGTTAGTGGCAGTGGTAACGGCAGCAGCAATGCTGATGACAGGAGCAACCGCAGTAACGGCGGAGAATACAGAGGAAGAAACTACCGTCAACTGGGAAGACGGAGAAAACATTAAAGCCATACAGGATAAAGGCGTGATAACGGTTGCTACAGGAACTTATGTACCTTTTGAATTTCGCGATGATGATAATAATATTGTTGGATTTGATATTGATTTGGCCCAGTATATTGCAGATAAACTGGGCGTGGATCTGGAAGTATCCGATATGGAATTCCAGTCCATTGTTCCTTCTATTCAGAACGGAGAATATGATTTTGCCATTGCTGCAATGTATAAAACAGATGAGAGATGCGAAATTGTGGATATGTCCAAATCCTATTGTGATACTGGTATGATTCTGGCGGTAAAAGAGGGATCTGAGTATGAAAAAAGCATTAAAAGTCTGGCTGATTGTGACGGATTAAAGGTAGCGGTAAAAGAAGGCGCAACTTCCAATAATGTAGCGCAGGAATTCCTGGCTGAAAATCCGGATGTAAATTATGAAATCGTACAGTATAAAGATACCGTAGGCTGTGTATCCGATTTGTTGGCTGGCCGTGTGGACGTTGTGGTAAATGATCTGTTAAATCAGAAAGAGCTTTCTAAGGAATATGAAGGAACTGTAATTGTATGCGAACCATTTACCCATGCGGAAAATGCGATTGCCATACAGAAAGGAAAAGAGGATTTACTGGCATTTATCAATAGCTGTATAGACGATTATTATGAAGACGGCACTTATGATGAGCTGTGGGCAAAGTGGATTGAGACAGACACGGAATCAGCCGAATAATATTTTGCAAAACAGTGTGATTTAGAAAGGATTGGACACAGATGTCACTGAAATGGTCTCTTGTTTTTGATAAAATACCGTCATTATTACATGGCTGTTTGATTACAATGGAAATCTCTGTTTTGACATTGATTTTTGGAACAATTCTGGGTATTATTCTTGCACTGATGAGAGATTGCAGTTTTAAACCAGTGGCAAAGCTGGCACAGATGTATATCTGGATATGGAGAGGAACACCTTTGATGGTTCAGGCTTTTTTGATTTATTTTGGCCTGCCGAATCTGGGAATAACCCTTTCCGCAATGCCAGCCGGTGTCCTGTCAATGTCACTAAATACAGGGGCATATATTGCGGAAATTGTGCGTTCAGGTATTCATGCAATTGACCCCGGACAAAGGGAATCTGCCAAAGCATTAGGCATGAATTGGTTCCTGGAAATGCGGAGAATCGTCGCTCCACAGGCAACCAAAATATGCCTTCTTCCCCTTGTAAATCAGTTTATTGCAACGATAAAAAATACTTCTATTCTTTCGGCTATTACCTTGACAGAATTGACACGAGAGGGGACCCTGATTGCATATAATTCCTTCCATTACTTTGAACCGTACATTGCAGTTGCTGTTCTATATCTGGTTTTGACCACGATTTTCACGTCTCTGGCGGGGATAATTGAGAGGAGGATGGCGTAATGTCAGAAGCAATTTTAAGCATTCGGGATATCCATAAAAGCTTTGGAAATCTTGACGTATTAAAGGGGATTTCTTTTGATATTCATAAGGGAGAAAAAATTGCAATTCTTGGTCCAAGCGGCTCTGGAAAATCCACCATTCTTCGTTGTATTAATCAGTTAGAAACCTATGACAGCGGGGAAATTTTATATATGGGAAAGCCGGTAAATTCCGGTCATCGTCTTCATGAATTACGCCAGAATATCGGGATGGTATTTCAAAAATTTAATGTTTTTACCCATATGAACGTGTTACAAAATATCATTGAAGCGCCGGTACATGTAAAGAAAATTCCTAAGCAGGAGGCTGTCATTCAGGCTCGTAAACTGTTGGATATGGTGGGATTAGCTGATAAAGAAACAGCCATGGCGAAGAATCTTTCCGGTGGTCAGCAGCAGCGTGTGGCTATTGCCAGAGCCATGGCAATGGATCCGGATATTATCCTTTTTGATGAGCCGACCAGCGCGTTGGATCCAGAGCTTGTCAGCGAGGTTTTAAACGTCATCCGAAAGGTTGCCAGGGACGGAATGTCTATTGTAATCGTAACCCATGAAATGAATTTTGCCAGGGAGGTTGCTGACAGAATTTTGTTTATGGATGGAGGAATCATTGTGGAGGATGCACCGCCGGAAGAATTTTTTGAAAATCCGAAAAATGAAAGGATTCGGCAGTTTATTCGGAAGGTTGAGAAGAAAAATTAAATCTAAATCTAAATAAGTGGTTAGGCTTCAGGATGATTCCAGAAGACCTCCATACGCAGGTGATTCATCATCCGCCAGCGCTTCCGGCGATACATGGTTGCCTCGCAGAGATAATCTTCTGTGTCAGCATCGTCCGGTGTGACGACATCATCCAGCTGCGTACACTGTTTTGAAAGCTTGTTTCCTACGACCAACATTTTTTCTTCTCTTCTTCCAACAAGATGATCTGTTTTTCCAAATGTTGAATCTATTTTCTCCATCTCTTACTCAAAATAAAACACTTTTCCTTTTGGGTGAAACGGCAGTTTATTGCCCTTGGGGAGCAGATATGCATGTGTATTTATCAATCTGGGCAGAACCCGGATGATCTCAATCATGAACCAATCAGGAAGGGATACCCTACAAAAAAACAGGATATCAAATTCTATCAGAATGCGTGCACACCTCTTTAAGCTCACATGGGTACTGATGTCCATTGTGATCCTCTGCGCTATGGCCATGGCGCTTTATGGGCTTCTGGCGCTGGCGGAAAAGGTTTATCAAAAGAGAGGATGAAGGATACAGGTTCCCCGGCAGTGCGCGGATGTCTTCGCGGGACGCTCCGGCCGGTACCCTTTCGAGTGTTTCTCACGGGGCCCGCTCCGCAAAGGCCCCGTTGGAGAAACACATCGAAAATCCGGCCGGAGCTGTGCTATGACATCCTTCACATGTCTTCCCGTATAGGGGCAGATGAAAAATCCACTGAGGAAATTTAAAGCGGCCGCCGCCCGTCCCTTTTTCCCCTCACTCCTTTATTTCATTTCAGGAACATCGCTTCACTTAGACTTCACCTTATTCCAGAGATCCAGATAAACCGCGTCCGCTTCCTTGCCGAGATACCGGAAGGTTTCCAGCTCCGGGAGCGTATCCAGATCCGGAAACGCGATTTCGCTGTTCCGGATCTCCTCGTCCTCGATCATCTCCCGCGCCGCCACATTCGGCGTGGAGTAGGTGATATACTCAAAGTTCATCAGGGCAATATCCGGCCTGCAGAGGAAATTCAGAAACTTCTCCGCGTTTTCCTTGTTCTCGGCATTTTTCGGGATTACCCAGGAATCGATCCAGATATTGGTACCCTCCTTCGGGATCACGTATTCCAGATCCGGATTTTCCTTCTGGGTATAAATGGCCTCGCCGGAATAGATCACACCGATGGCGGCCTCACCGCCGATCATCTTATCACGCACCTGATCGATCACGTATGCTTGCACTAGCGGCTTCTGTTCGATCAGAAGCTCCATGGCTTCATTAAGCTCATCCAGGTCTGTGGAGTTCAGAGAATACCCCAGATACTTCAGCGTCACGCCAAATGCGTCCCGGACAGAATCCTGCATCAGTATATTGTCCGCATATTTTTCATCCCACAGGATCCCCCAGCTGTCAACCGTCTCATCCACCATGGTCTTATTATAGAGGATCCCTACCGTTCCCCAGCAATAAGGCACCGAATATTTATTTTCCGGATCGAACTGTCTGGACTGCTCCATATACTCTTCCCCGATATATTTCACATTGGGGACATTATCAAAATTGATTTCCTGCAGGAAATCATTGTCCAGCATACGCTGTATCATATAATCGCTGGGGCAGACCAGATCGTAGGCGATGGCACCGGAGCTGATCTTCGGATACATGCTCTCGTTTGTCTCATATTCTTCATAAATGACCGATATGCCGGTCTCCTCCTCAAAGATATTGATGACCTCCGGATCGATGTACTCTCCCCAATTGTAAACAATCACCTTTTCCCCGTTCATGATCTGGCTTTCGGAAGCATAATAAAAGCCTCCCCCCGCAAAAACGAGGCAGATAATAGCCGGAATCACCCTGCGCAGAATAATTTTCTTCGCCCTTGAGGGTTTTTTCAGCCTTTTTTTTGCGCCTTCGCCCTCCGCTGTTTCCTTCGGTGAATAATTGACCAGAAAAAGAAGGACCAAAACCGTGGTAAACAGGATCGTAGAAAGCGCGTACATCTCCGGCTTGATCCCCTTCCGGACCTCCGCGTAGATTTTGGTGGACAGCGTATCCACGCCCGGCCCCTTTGTAAAATGAGTGATCACAAAATCGTCCAGGGACATGGTGAACGCCAGCATGAAGCCGGAAACCACACCCGGAAAAATATCCGGAAACACCACCTTAAAGAAGGCTTTTACCGGCGAAGCCCCCAGATCCTGCGCCGCCTCATAGGAATAGCGGCTGGTCTGCTTTAATTTTGGCAGAACGCTCAGGATCACGTAGGGAATATCAAAGGTAATATGCGCCACCAGGATCGTTTTAAATCCCAGGGTCATCCTGAGCGCCACAAAGATCAGCATCAGGGAAATACCCATCACGATTTCCGCATTCATCATGGGAATATTGGTAAGGCCCATGTAAAAAGCCCGCCACCTGCTCTTCATGCCCTGCATCGCCACAGCCGCCGCCGTGCCGATCACCGTAGCGACGGCTGCCGCCAGGAAAGCAATGATCAGGGTTGTATAAAGGGCGCTCATGATCTGCTCATTCTGGAACAGCTCCTTATACCAATTCAGTGTAAAACCGCCCCATTTCGCCCTGGTCCTGGACTTATTGAAGGAAAGGACCATCAATGTCACGATAGGCGCATACAGAAGGACAAAAATAAGCGCCAGATAAATTTTTTCCAAGGATTTTCTGATCAAAACGCCGAACTCTCCCCTCCGTTATCATATTTGGCCACAAGCGCCATGCTGGCGATGATGAACACCATCAAAACCAGAGAAAGTCCGCTGCCTGCATGCCAGTTGCTGTTCTGTTTGAAAGACTGCTCGATCACATTTCCGATGAGGAGTATCTTTCCCCCGCCTAACAGGTCGGAAATCACAAAGGTCGTGAGCGCGGGCACAAACACCATGGTAATGCCGCTGACTACCCCCGGTATACTCAAGGGCAGGATGATCTTGATAAATGTCTGCAGGGAATTTGCCCCCATATCTCTGGCCGCATCAATGACGTCCCTGTCGATCTTTACCAGAGCATTATAGATCGGCAGCACCATAAAGGGCAGGAAATTATACACCATGCCCAGCACAATCGCGTACGGCGTATTGATAATCTCCAGGGCAGGCAGATGGAAAAAGCTCAGAATACTGTTGATCACGCCGCTTTTTTCCAGAAGCGTCTGCCAGGCCATGGTGCGCAGCAGGAAGTTCATCCACATGGGAAGAATAAAAATCAGCACAATAAAGCTGGATTGGTTCACATTTTTCGCGCTGAGTATCATAGCCAGCGGATACGCCAGCACCATACAGATCACCGTGCTGACAAGAGAAAGGAGCAGCGCGATGCCGATCGCTTTCAGATTTTCAGGCGTCGTGATCAAGGCCAGATTCGAAAATGTAAATCCGCCCTCATCATTTGTAAATGCATAATAAACCACAATCAGCAGCGGAATCACCACAAAGGAAACCGACCAGAAGAGATAAGGCCCGGCCAGCAAACGTTTATTCTTCAATGTTCACCGCCTCCTCATCCTCCGATTCCGGCTTCTTCATGATCTGAATATCGAAGGGATCCACGTGGATGCTCACCTCCGTGCCTACCGGAAACATATCCGTGCTATGTACCAGCCATTCGTAATTATTTGCCAATACTTCCATTTCATAATGGACCCCCTTGAAAATCAGGTGGGTCACAATGCCGTCGATGCTGCCCTCTCCCGGCTTCAGGAGGTCTATGTCCTCCGGGCGGATCACCACGTCCACCGGCCTGTTTCGCCCGAAGCCCTCATCCACGCAGGGAAAAGGAACGCCGAGGATCTTTACCAGGCGGTCCTCCAGCATAAGCCCGGAAATAATATTGCTCTCTCCGATAAAGTCCGCTACAAAGGCGTTCTCCGGTTCATTATAAATATTTTCCGGGGTGCCAATCTGCTGAATATAGCCCTGGTTCATGACCACGACCGTATCGGACATAGTAAGCGCCTCCTCCTGGTCATGGGTAACGTAAATAAAGGTAATTCCCAGCTCATTTTTCAGACGGATAAGCTCATACTGCATGTCCTGCCGCAGCTTCAGATCCAGGGCGCCCAGGGGCTCGTCCAGAAGGAGCACCTTCGGTTCGTTTACGATGGCGCGGGCGATGGCGATCCGCTGCTGCTGCCCTCCGGAAAGGGAATCCGGCATACGCTTCTCGTATCCGTCCAGATTTACCAGCTTCAGGGCATATTTGATTTTGTCATTGATATACTCTTTGCTTTTATTTTTTATTTTCAGGCCAAAGGCAATATTTTCCTCGATGGTCATGTGGGTGAACAGGGCATACTTCTGGAACACCGTATTCAGCTGACGCTTATTTGGCGGAAGATTGGTAATATCCCTGCCATCAAAAATCACATGGCCGGAATCCGGACTTTCAAAGCCGCCGAGGATCCTCAGCGTGGTAGTTTTTCCGCATCCGCTGGGTCCAAGCAGCGTCAGAAACTCATTCTCTCTGATATAGAGATTCAAATCATCGAGAACGGTCTGGGAACCATAGGATTTGGTGATGTTCATCAAATCAATAAGTTTGTTGCTCATGGCACATTCCTCCAGAAATATGATTTCTAACATAAGGGCTCACTCAGGAGCTGTCGCATTCGAACCTGAACCTCTTAAACTCGTAATCTTGATTATACCATAGTACCGTCGAAATATCTCTAATAATCTTATATTTTTTCAGCGGGAGCCCCACTGCCGTCCCAAAATGCTCCCGCGTCAGTCCTTTGAGACGATATTCTGCATCCATACTCCCTTTTTTACAAGGATAAATCCGACGGTACATTTGATCCAGTCTCCAATATTTACCAGCGCAAAAACAGCCTGTGCCGGAAGATCGGTAAAGCGGCTGAGCACATAGGCAATGGGTACGCTGACGCACCAGACGAACACGCTGTCAAAGAGGAAGGTAATAAAGGTCCTTCCACCTGAGCGCAATGTAAAATATGCGGCGTGCAAAAACGCGTTCTGCGGCATAAACAGGGCCTGCAGCGCTATAAACTGCGCCGCCAGTGCGCGCGCCTCAGCAGTGGTTTTATAGATCCCCGGAAATAAAGGCGCAATCACCAGCATGGCCAGAGCCACAAGAATACAGCTGATTATGGAAAACGCGATCAGCTTATTGTCTGTTTCCCGCGCCTCCTTCATCCTTCCCGCGCCCAGAAGCTGCCCCACGATAATGGCTACGGAATCACCGAGGGCAAGAAATACCACATTAAAGACATTATTTACTGTATTAGCGATGTTCAGCCCCGCCACAACGCTTAAGCCCCGAACAGAATAGCACTGGGTAAGCATTGCCATGGCGGATCCCCAGAGAGTTTCGTTGACCATCAGCGGAAGTCCCTTAATAATAAATTTTTTTATCAGAGCCGCAGGGAGCTTCATGGTCCGGTAAAGCCCCTCCACGTAGCTGTATCTGGCTTTGTTCCTGTGGGTCCAGACAACGACGATAAAAGCCTCCGCATAACGGGACAGAACGGTCGCTATGGCGGCGCCCTCCACTCCCAATACCGGAAATCCGAATTTCCCGTAGATGAGCAGATAATTAAATACCAGATTCACACATACGGAGGCAACGCCTGCCTTCATGGGCACTACCGTCTCCCCGCTTTCCTTCAGCGTGCTGGAATAAACCTGCGCCAGCATAAAGCCCGGAAGCCCCAGAAGGATAATGCGCAGATATTTTTTTCCAAACAACAGCGTGGCGTACAGATCGCCGCCTTTGCCGTTCAGATACATTTGGATCAGCGGCTCCCCGAAAAGCGAAAGGATCGCCATGGTAACGGCGGTCAGCATAACCACCACCCATAATTTAAAGCGGAAGGTATGGCGTACACCCTCGTCGTCCTTCTGCCCCACATACTGGGCCGTGAAAATGCCCGGACCGGAAACGCCGCCGAAAATACAGAGATTATAAACAAAAATAAGCTGATTCACTATGGCGACCCCGGACATCTGCTCCGTGCCGATCTGCCCTACCATAATATTATCCAGAAGATTTACGAAATTGGTGATCCCGTTCTGGATCATGATCGGCACCGCAATAGAAAGCACCATCCCATAGAATTTACGGTCCCCTATAAATTTTTTCCTCATCGAATACAGCATGATTAACGATCCCCTGCTCATAATAAAAGTATTTTGTATTATACATGATTCTCCTTAGAAAAGATAGCGGATTTTACGAAAAAAGTCTTTCTTTTACAGGAAATTGTGATATTATTAACGCATGAGCAAAGAGCTCTGAAGGGGCTCTGAAAAATGCGGATTTTGAAGCGCCGCATATGCGTTTCCTTACGTCGTATATGAAATTGTACGTATTAAAACATATGAAAAGGAGGCCTCCATGACCAGAGAAGAATTTCAGAAACTGACAGAAACGATCCTGCTTCTTGACGGAGCTACCGGCTCCAATCTCATGGCCGCAGGTATGCCCAAAGGAATCTGTACGGAGCTTTGGGTTATGGAACATAAAAATATCATACAGGATCTTCAGAAGGCTTATGTCGCGGCAGGCAGCCGCATGATCTACGCTCCCACCTTCGGGGGAAACCGTATCAATCTGACGCAGTACGGCCTTGCCGACCGCATCGAAGAGATCAACCGCACTCTGGTGGGCTACGCAAAAGAGGCCGCCGCAGGTGCCGCCTTTGTGGCAGGTGATATCACTACCACAGGCAGGATCCTGGGAGCCTCTTCTGAATACACCTATGATATGGCCTTCCGCAACTATTCCGAGCAGATACGCATTCTGGCTGACGCCGGTGCGGACTGTATCATTGCGGAGACCATGATCAGCATCGACGAAACGCTGGCCGCAGTGGACGCCGCGCACGCGGTCTGCGGGCTTCCCGTTCTGTGCTCGATGACTGTGGAGGCGGACGGAAGCATTTTCAGCGGCGGAAACGCCATCGAGGCTGCCGCTGCCCTGGAGAGCGCAGGCGCGGACGCCGTAGGGCTTAACTGTTCGGTAGGCCCCGATCAGCTTGCCTCTATTATCCGGAATATCCACGAAAATGTTTCCATCCCCGTCATCGCGAAGCCGAACGCGGGAATGCCATATATCGACGACGCCGGAAAGGCCATCTACACTATGACGCCGGAGGATTTTGCCCGCCATATGAAGGTCCTCGTGGAAAACGGGGCTTCCATCATTGGCGGCTGCTGCGGAACCACTCCTGATTTTATCCGCGAGACCGCCCGAATCCTTTCACTTTAATGGCTTTTTCCGGGCACATTTCCTGACAGCAGAAACACCGGATGCATTTCCTGTAATTATAAACAGGCGGCTGCCCCTTACCCTTTTTAAAGTCTACGGCTTTTCCGGGTACCGGGCAGCTCTTTACGCATATACCGCACCGTTTGCAGTTCTTTTCATCAATATAGGGCTTTTTCTGGAAAATATTCAGCGCCTTTGCCATTTTTTCCCATGCGCCCCTGCGGATCACCGTCCTGTCCACATGAAAATGCGGGTTTCCGTATTTCTTTCCGGCCTCCTCCATGGAAATAATTCCATCCGGCGTCACGATCTCGATTTCTTCCTTTTTCCACGTCCCCAGCCCCATTTTCTCTCCATGGTAATTCGTGGGGACCATCTGAGGCTTCAGATCGATCAGGCCGCAGAAAACCGCATCCAGGGCCACCGGATCCTTGGACATAAGAAGCACGTTCATGGGAACCGGATCTCCTGAACCGGGTCCGTTTCCCTCCATGGCCACGATTCCGTCCATCACGTAAAGCCGGGGCCTCACATAACGGTTCAGATCGACCAGCATTCTCGCAAAGCTATCCGCGCTGGGGTATTTCGTGTGTCCCATCGTCTTATTTAATCCATACACAAATCCATAGCTGTTTTTTACGGCCCCCGTTATCCGTTCCAATGCATGGGTCTTCATTTTACAAAGGGAAATCACGCAGTCAGACTCCAGAAGCTCCTTTGCAAGCACAAATTCTTTCGCCTGAATGCCGTCCTCATAAAAAACGGGCACTCCGCATGAAAAATCCAGAGCCGTTATCCCCAGCTCAGAAAGGCGCGTGTCCATGCCCGTTCCCCTGATAACTTTTTTCGCGGAGCCATTTCCGCAGCAATCCGACATGATAATATGTTCATATCCTGCCTCCCTGAGAATCCTTCCAAAAGCAGCCACCACGGACGGATGGGTGATTACTGCGCGCTCCACCTGCGCGCGTTTCAGGAGATTCGGCTTTAAGAGAATTTTTTCCTCCCTGCCGATAAGGGAGGAAATGCCTCCCAGAGCATCCAGCCCTTTTTTTAAATTTTCATAGACAGCCTCTTCCCTGTAGGTATTACAGGGAAGAAGGATCACTTTACTTTTATTCATTTTTTTTCCTTTATCACTATACCGCTGTCGGCGGGAACCGGTTCCGCCGGCGTTTCGTTTTTACCAAGATCCGTGTTCCGCAGCGCCTTGCGGACTGGAAGAATACAGGCCGGAACTACGGACAATGCATCCACACCCATTTTTAAAAAGGTTTCCGTCAGATCCGTATCCGCCGCGATCTCACCGCAGATACACACGCGCCGCCCCGCCTCGTGCGCAGCCTCGATCACCATGCGGATCATCCGAAGCACAGCCGGATGATGATCATTATATTTTTCCTTCAGAAGCGGATTCTGCCGATCCATAGCCAAAGTATACTGTGTCAGATCATTCGTTCCGAGGCTGAGGAAATCCACCTTTTCCGCCAGTTCCCGGCTGATCATCACCGCGGCCGGGGTCTCGATCATAATTCCCACCGGAATCTCCTTATAGGGAATATTGCTTCTCTGAAGCCCCGCCTTTACCTCGTCAACGATCTCCTGAAGCTTATCCACTTCCTCCTCCGATGAGATCATGGGATACATAAGACCCAGATTTCCATAAACGCTGGCACGATAAATGGCCCGCAGCTGCGCCCTGAACATGCGCTTCCTGTCCAGACAGAACCTGACGCCCCTGTTACCCATGATGGGATTTGTCTCATCCGGTATGTCCAGGTAGGGAGCCTGCTTATCCGCCCCCAGATCAGCAGTACGGATAACCGCAAAACACTCTCCCATGGCTTCGGCCACCTTTTTATATGCGCAGAACAGTTCGTTCTCCCCGGGGTAGTCTTCTCTTCCGAGATACTGGAACTCGCTTCTGAGAAGTCCGATGCCTGCCGCCCCGTAATACAGAACGCTGTTCAGATCATCCAGATTTCCAATATTCGCATATAGGGAAATCTTTTTTCCGTCCCTGGTCACATCCGCCTCGCCTCGAAGCTTCAAAAGCTCCTCGCGCTCCTGAATATCCGCTTTGCGGCGGATCTCATACTCGCTCTGGGTTTCCTTGTCCGGATTCAGATAGAGATTTCCGCTGTACCCATCCACGATCGCCGGCATACCATCCCATTCCGGACGGATCTCCACATCCACCAGCGCAGGGATTTCCCGGGTCTTGGCAATGATGGCCGCGTGGGAAATCACAGAGCCCTGATGTGTCACCACAGCAAGAAGCTTCTCCTTTTCCATCTCCATCAATTCGCCGGGAGTCAGCTCCTCCGCAGCCACGATCACCGGCTCCTCGCCCAACTTGATCCTGGTGGATAATCCCCCCAGCACGCCGATCAGGCGGTTCGAGATCTCCTTTACATTTGCAATTCTTTGGATGATCACCGGTTCCTCCAGATTACGGAAGGTATTTGACATCTCGTCCCGGTTGATCATGACCGCATAGGCCGCGTTCACCTTCTGCAGCGTGATAATGCTCTCGATGGCGCGCCGGAAGCTGCCCGACTCCAGAAGCTCCAGCTGTTCCGAATATATACGGGCATCCCCGCCGGGCCGCACAGAATTCTCCTGATACAGCCGGTTTAAATCCCCGGCCACCGCCGCTCTGGCCCTGTCAAAGTCTCCCAGCTCCTGGCGGATATTGCTGACCATATACTGGCGGATCTCATATTCGCCTTTATGGAAATAAAGGATTTTCCCTATGGCGATACCGGGAAATGTGGCCGTCCCCTTAATAATCTCCATCCTATGTTACCTCATTATCTTCAGTCGCAGGCTGCCTTGAACTCGGTCCAGTTCAGACTGTACTGCGCATTTGCCTCTTCGCTTACGTTGCGGATGTACTCGCCGGCTTCTACGGTGTCCGGCACTACCAGCTCCGGATCGACCAGCTCATCCGCCGCCTGATTTACAGAGTAATAGCCTGTATAATTCGTACACTGCGCCGCAATTTCCGGGCGGAGCATATAATTTAAGAACTGATAAGCGGCCTCCTTATTCGGCGCCTGGCTGGGGATAAATATTCCCATAATACCAAAGCCCAGCCCCTCCTCCGGATATACCGTCTTCAGATCCGGATTTTCCGCCAGGGCGGAGGTCACCTGAGAGGTATATAAAAATCCTACGCTCGCTTCCCCGTTCAGAAGCATGGTCTGAGTATTGGCATCCTGTATCACATGTACGTTGGGAGCCAGCTCCACCAGCCTTTCACCTGTCTCCTTCAAGGAATCGACGTCCTCCTCGTTCATGCTTTTTCCCAGAGAAAGATTCACAATGCCATTGATAACACGAGCGTTGTCGATCAGTGCAATGCTGTCCTCAAGGGAGGGATCCCACAGATCCCCGTATCCCGTAATCTCAATATCCACCTGTTCCGGATCATATACGATAAGTGGGATCCCGGCTCCGTAGGGTACGATGTATTCGTTATTCTCATCGTAAAACTGTCCCTGATAAAGGGGATTTATATTTTCCAGGCCCGTAAGCAGGGAAACGTCCAGTTTTTCCGCAAGGCCTTCTCCGATCACATTCTCCAGAATGTAGTCGTCCGCAATGATAATATCATAATCGCCGCCCTTCGCCATGGAAAGCTTCTCAAGCATTGTCTCATCCGTGTCAAAATTGGAGTAGATGATCTCTACGCCGGTCTCCTCCGTAAATCCGTCCAGCACTTCCTGCGGGAACATCCCTTCCCATGTGTAAAGGACCATCTCGCCATCATCCGCCATAACGGAGAGGGGAGCTGCGATAACGGACGCGGCCGCAAAAAGCGCACATACCACACTGAATACGGATTTTTTCATATTCTTTTCCTCCTTACCAAAACTTCGTTTCATATATACGGTTTTCATTTATAAAGTATATCCTACTTCTTCTGCGTTGAAAAGAGCGAATTCCATCGCCTTTTTATTTTACCTGCCAGTCCCCAGAGCGCCAGCGCCAGGACGCTCGCGCCCAGCATAATCGTACACAGCGCGTTGATCTCCGGCGTTACGCCGGTTTTTAACTGCGTGTAGACCTTTAAAGGCAGGGTGGAGATTTTCGGCCCGTTTACAAAAATACTGATGACCACATCGTCCATGGACATGGCGAAGGCCAACAGCGATCCGGATAATACCGCCGGCATGATAAGCGGCAGGGTGATATCCCAAAAAGCGCGGACAGGGCCCGCTCCCAGATCCCGCGCGGCCTCCTCCAGGGAGGGGTCCATTCCCACAAGTCTGGCCTTCACTTCCATAAAAATATAAGGCACACAGAACACCGTATGGCCCAGCAGCAGCGTAAGCATTCCAAAGGGCAGCCTCAGCATATAAAAAAATGCCATCAGCACCATGCCAAGAATAATCTCCGGTATCATTAAAGGCAGAATCGATACATATTCCAGCGCTTCCTTACTCCTCAGATGAAGGCCGGCAAGCCCCACCGCTCCCAGCGTCCCGATCACTGCGGATAAAAGACAGCTGAGCGCTGCCAGTATCAGGCTGTTTCCCAGCGCATCGATCATGGCGCTGTCCCCGATCAGCTCCTGATACCATTTCAGGGAAAACCCCGTAAATTTTACGGGAAGCCTGGACTCATTAAAGGAAAACGCCACCACCACCGCCACCGGCAGATACATAAATAAAAAAACAATTCCCAGATACAATCCGGAGAGCTTAGAATTCTTTTTCATCCGATACCCTCCAATTCCTTTACATTTGTAATCTTCCGGTAAAGCGCGATCATGATGGAGGTCATGATCATCAGGATCACGGCCAGGGCCGCCGCAAAGGGCCAGTTGCTTCCCCTGGTCATCTGCTCCTGTATCAGGCTTCCCACCAGCACGATCTTATTTCCCCCCAGAATATCCGCGATAAAGAACAGGCCCATGGAGGGAATGAAGGTGAGAATCACTCCAGAGAGAAGCCCCGGCAGGGTCAGCTTAAGAGATACCGTAAAAAAGGCCTGCGCCCTGGAAGCGCCCAGATCCCTGGCGGCCTCCACCAGGGACCAGTCCAGCTTTTCCGCGCTGGAGTACACGGACAGGGCCATAAAGGGCAGAAGCACATATACCATGCCTGTCACAATAGCCGGATAGCTGTACAAAATACTCAGGGGTTTCTCAATGATCCCCAGCTTCTGTAAAATATAATTTAAGATCCCCTTTTTCTGAAGGATAATGATCCATCCATACATGCGGATCAGCGAGTTGATCCAAAATGGCAGCATCAGAAGGATCATGGCCCGCCTCTTCCATTTTCCGGACAGCTTTGCCATAAAATATCCGAAAGGATAGCCCACCAGTATAATGACCGCCGTGCTGGTGAGGGCAAGCCTGAAGGACTGTACAAAGGTATTTAAATATACCGGTTCCAGGATCCGCTTATAATTCTCCAACGTAAAAGACCATTCGACGCCATACCCGGCCCGGGGTTCGGCAAAGCTCAGCGCCACCATATAAAGCAGAGGGCCCGCCACAAAAATAATGGTAAACAAATACAGCGGAAGAATCATCCAGACAGAACCGGTTCTGCGGCTACGCATGACCCTCCTCTCTGTCCACCAGGACCGCGTCTCCCGGAGCAAAGGAAAATCTCACCGGTTCTTTGCCGTTCACTTTTGCATCGATGCCATACCGGCTGGCGATAATTTCACTGCCGTCGGGAAGAGCCAGCTCTACCCGAAGCTGACCGCCTGCAAAGCTTTTTTCCTGCACCACCGCTTTCAGGCCGTCCTCTCCCTCCGGGTGCAGAAGAATATTTTCACTTCGCACCGCCAGAGTTACCTGCTCCCCCTCTTTTAAGACATTGCCGCTCAGCTCCACCAGAGCATCTCCGCAGCACAGCCTCACGAGAGCCTTTTCCCCCGCGATCTCCCGCACCGTCCCTTTTAATATATTCGCATTTCCCACGAAAGCAGCCACATAACTGGTCTCCGGGTGATTATAAATTTCATCCGGAGAGCCGATCTGCTCTATCTTTCCCTGATTCATCACAGCGATGGTGTCCGACATATTTATGGCCTCCTCCTGGTCGTGGGTAATATAAATAAAGGTAATCCCCAGTTTTTTCTGAAGCCGCTTCAGTTCCAGCTGCATGGCCCTTCTAAGCTGCAGGTCCAACGCGCCAAGCGGTTCATCCAGAAGCAGCACACGGGGATTATTGATCAATGCCCTGGCAATGGCCACGCGCTGCTTCTGACCGCCCGAGAGCTCGGACGGCTTGCGCTTTTCGTAGCCGGAAAGCTGCACCAGTTCCAGCATCTCCGCCACCCGCCTGCGTATTTCCGTCTTCGGAACCCGCTTCAGCTTCAATCCGTAACCGATATTATCCGCCACATTCATATGAGGAAACAGAGCGTAATTCTGAAATACCGTGTTCACATCCCGCTTGTCCGGCTCCAGTGCGGTCACATCCCTGCCATTTAAATACACCCGACCCTCATCCGGAGTCTCAAGCCCTGCAATGATCCGAAGGGTGGTGGTCTTTCCGCAGCCGGAGGAACCCAGAAGCGTAATAAATTCCCCCTCGCCCACACTCAGACAGATTCCGCGAAGAACGTCCTCCCCCTCCGCAAAGCTCTTTTTAATGTTTCTTAATTCCAGACAGATTTCTTTCATTTTTTCTCCCGAAAAAGCAGTTGCTTGAACCTTTTTTTTCTATAAGCGAAGGAAAGCCAGAATCCTGCAGCTGCACAGGTTCCGGCTTTCCTTAATTAAGCTGGAAAAGAGACTCGAACTCTCGACCCCTTCATTACGAGTGAAGTGCTCTACCGACTGAGCTATTCCAGCTTGTGTCACACACAAATGATATTATACCGCATTTTTTTAAAAAATCAAGCTGTTTTTTTGCGGAGCCGCATTTTTTTGCGGGGCTCATAAAAATATGCCGACACCCGCGGCAGGAAGTCCTGCCTGAATAGATTATTCCCTCTCATCAAAAGAAAAGCCTTAATGATAAAGCCTTCTGGCAATTCCATAAAGAGCGCGTCCTCCCGGAAAAGCGGAAAGCTCCTCCGCTGTGGGCCTCGCAATTAAAAGATAAACCACGAAATACACAATTACGGCCAGAACAAGGGCCGCCGCCAGACAGAGGACATTTGAATGAACCAGATAATACAGTCCATAGTAAACGCCGCCTGCCGCCAGCCCCATAGGCACGGAAGCAAGAAGGGGCGGCAGATATGCCTCGCGGAAGGGGTTTTTATAGCCCATATATTTTTTCATGGAAAGATCGTTCAACACGCACATCACCACCGCATAAACGATCATGGCGATAACCACGCCGTAAATCCCCAGGTCTGTCACAAGCATTAAGACCGCCATAACCACAACATCCACAGCCAGCGCAATGGCAGCGTGGATCATGGGGACGTTCGGTTTGCCGATTCCCTGAAGCACTCCATTGGAAATATTGGAATTTCCATTCAGCACAATGGTGACGGCGCCCAGGATCAAAAGCTGTGAGGCCACTCCATTGCTGGCCGGAAAGATCAGCCTCACAATGGGTCCGGAAAGCACCGCCAGACCCACCGCCGCAGGGATGGAGATCAGCATACTGACCCAGGTCGCCCGATCGGTCTTTTCGTTTGCCATATCTGTGTTTCCTCTGGCGTAGTGTGCAGACACCTCCGGAATCATGGAGGTGGGGGCTGTGCTTGCCAGAGTCAGAGGGATATTGATCAGCGTCATAAAGAAACCGTATTCCGCGTAAAGAATCTGCAGATTATCGGAATCCGCTCCCTTCAATCCCAGAATCCCCGTATACATATAGCTGTTTACATAGCCGTTTACATTATAGATAAAAGCGCTGAGGATGATCGGCATAATGATCAGAATGATATTCTTCATGAGGCTGGAATAGCTCTCATCCAGCGAATACCTGTCACGCCTGATCCGCCGCTTTATAATTTTACGGTTCAGAAAATAGACCAGCAGCATAAACAAAAGCGCGGAGAGCACACCTGCCCCCGTACCTATCGTTGCGCCTGCAGCTCCCCATCTCTGTACCGCATCCTCCCCCTGGGAGCTGAAATGCCGGATCATATATCCGGACATAAGAAGCGCCACAACGGCGACAAATATCTGCTCGATGATCTGAGAAACAGACGTAGGCATCATTTTCCGGTATGCCTGAAAATAGCCCCGGAATACGCCTAAAATTCCGGAAAGAAAAATCGTAGGCGCAAGCATCTGCAGCGCCAGACGCGCATTTGCCATATTATCTGGCACCAGAACGGACGCCCCGAATACGCAGATCAGCGCCACGACGCCGCCCGCAACGGCCGCGTAGACCAACGCGCAGTAGAAAACCCTCTGGGCGTCGCGGTATCTGCGAAAGGCGATTTTTTCCGCCATGACCTTGGACACAGCCTGCGGGATGCTGAAGGATGCGATCATCAGCAATATAAAATAAACATTCTGCGCAAACTGAAACAGCGCAAAGCTCTGTCCTCCCAATGTAGTGGACAGAGGGCTCTTGTACAGCATGCCGATGATTTTTGATATGAGAGCGGCCACCATCAGAAAGGATGCATTTTTCACCAGTGTATTGTCATTTTTCTTTTCCATAGATCATAAATCCTTTATACATTTTCAATCTGCCAGTCAATGGGAGTCAGACCGTTGGCCGTAAGAAATTCATTTGTTTTACTGAAATGCCTGCATCCGAAAAAACCGCGGTATGCGCTCAGCGGACTTGGATGGGGTGCCTCCAGGATAAGATGCTTCGGATTATGGAGCATGGAATGCTTCATTTGCGCCGGTCGTCCCCACAGAAGAAATACGATGGGCCGATCCTGATCATCCAACGCCCGGATGGCCGCATCCGTAAACTCCTCCCAGCCCAGTCCCCTGTGAGAATTTGCCTGATGCGCCCGCACGGTGAGCACCGTATTTAAAAGAAGAACACCCTGCCGCGCCCATTTCTCCAGATAACCGTTATTCGGTATGTAAAGTCCCAGGTCATCATGGAGCTCCTGATAAATATTTACCAGGGACGGCGGAATTTCCACATCCTTCTTCACAGAAAAGCACAGTCCGTGGGCCTGCCCGTCATTGTGATAGGGATCCTGTCCCAGAATAACGACCTTTACCTCCTTTAACGGCGTAAAATGAAAAGCATTAAACATATCCTCCGCCGGAGGAAAGATTTTTCTTGTCCGGTATTCCTCTGTGATAGTTTTATATAATTTTGCGTAATAGGGCTGGCGAAATTCCCCCTTCAGGGCTTCCAGCCAGTCTCCGGATAAAGGCGCCATATTATTTCTTTTGTCCTCCCGTAACGCCGCCGCAGTATCATCTGCGGACAGCGATTCCTCTCTCTGCCAGATAATCCTTTACCTGACTGATCTCCAGCTCCTTATAATGGAACAGGGACGCCGCCAGGGCCGCGTCCGCGCCTCCCTCTTCAAAGGCATCGTAAAAGTGTTCCAGCGCGCCCGCTCCGCCGGAGGCGATCACGGGAATCGATACTGCGTCCGCCACGGCTCTGGTCAGCGCAATGTCATAGCCGTTCTTTGTTCCGTCGCAGTCCATACTGGTAAGAAGGATTTCTCCCGCCCCCAGCTCCTCCGCCCTTTTCGCCCAGAAAAGCGCGTCGATCCCCGTATCCAGCCGTCCGCCGTGCTTGTAAATATTCCAGCCGCCGTCCGCCCTTCTTTTTGCGTCGATGGCCACCACCACGCACTGGCTCCCGAATTTCTCCGCCGCCTCCCTGATCAGCTTCGGACGGTCTATGGCCGCGGAATTTACGGATATTTTGTCCGCGCCCTCCCTGAGAAGCCTTTTAAAGTCCTCCACCGTGCGGATCCCTCCGCCTACGGTGAAAGGGATGAAAACCTTCGCAGCCACAGCGCGCACCATCTCCACCACCGTATTCCGTTCTTCACAGGAAGCCGTGATATCCAGAAATACCAGCTCATCCGCTCCGGCCGCGTCGTATGCCTCCGCGATCTCCACCGGATCTCCGGCGTCCTTAAGATCCACAAAATTCACGCCCTTGACCACGCGCCCTTTATTTACGTCCAGGCAGGGAATGATCCTCTTCGTAAACATCACATTCCCTCCTTTTTCAGTTTTGCAAAATTTTCCAGTATTTTCAGTCCCATCCTGCTGCTCTTTTCAGGGTGGAACTGACAGGCGAACACATTGTCTTTCTCCACAGATGCATGAATGCGGACGCTGTAATCCGTCACAGCCTTCACGATCTGCTCCTCCTCTGCCTGCAGATAATACGAATGCACAAAATAAACGCAGGTTCCCTCCGGGATTCCCTGAAACAGGCGTCCGTGATTCTGAAGATGCAGAGAATTCCAGCCCATGTGTGGTATTTTCAACCCCTCCTTCGGCGGAATTCGCAGTATCCTTCCTTTCAAAATCCCAAGTCCCTCCACGCCTGGACTTTCCTCGCTGCTTTCAAACAAAAGCTGCAGTCCCAGGCAGATACCCAAAAAAGGCGTCCCTCTGTCCGCCAGCTCCCGGATCACGGGAACAAGACCATATGCATGAAGATTTTCCATAGCCTGTCCGAAGCTTCCTACTCCGGGGAGGATCGCCTTATCTGCCGTGAGAAGCGCTTCGGAGTCTCTGGTGACAATCGTCTCTTCTCCCAGATAGTGCAATGCTTTTTCAACACTTTTTATATTGCCCGCATCGTAGTCAATAATTGCTATCATATATCCATACCTCCCGAAAACAGGCATTTTTTTCAATTTTATATGTATTTTGTCAAAGTCAAAACGTCCCTTTATAGCAATGTTGTCAGGACATTGCCGCCATAAAGCAGAGCGTTAATCTCATTCTTTTTCTACCGCAAACTCTTACAAGACCTTATAATGATAGCACATGCAGGGCATCATTTCAATAATTTTCAATTCCTTCTCCCCGGCAAAAGTAAACGGCGTTCCGGCGGCGCCTACAATGGCGCAGACAAAGGCGATTTT
>CAZGTY010000034.1:0-11792 GCA_964528895.1 uncultured Blautia sp.
CATAAAGGCAAAACTCGTGAAATAGTTCAAAACGGCAATATAGAAAAAGCTATCGATAATGCAAGAACTTTGGAAAAGCAGTATGGTGCCGAGGGGAAAAATATGTTTACAAACATTAAGGATATGAATCCATTTACAAGTGTCTATAAATTGATAGACCAATTTATGATTGAAATATCGGAATTCTAAAGTAGAACTGCTCTCGTCCCATCCGTTTTCTTATGTGAAGGGGGACGAACAGGTCCCCCTTTTCTATTTGGGCTATTATTTTGCTGTCCGCTGTTTTTCCAGCTCTTCTACATAGGAGCCTTTAATATTGGACCAGTGCTGTTCCGCGTAATCAAGTAGTGTGACTGCCTGCTCATGGGACATTTCCGGGAAGAGGAAGAAAATGCTGTGGGAGCCGTAGCGCATAACAAGACGTTCCACGTTTTTGATCCAATCCTCAAATTCTCCGGAATATA
Organism: uncultured Blautia sp.; assembly: GCA_964528895.1. GTDB lineage: Bacteria > Bacillota > Clostridia > Lachnospirales > Lachnospiraceae > Blautia_A. The sequence goes on from CAZGTY010000034.1 coordinate 465, forward strand.
CCTTGACCCACAGTGACTTTCCGGCGGCGATGGCTTTATCATAGATGACGTCCCATTCCGGAAGGGTCCCGTCGGGGCCGGCATCCCCGGGCGTCCACTGGAGGGCGTCGATACCGTCGATCTCCATCAGAGCGTCCATATGGCGGATGCACTCTTTTCCGTCAAGGTGATACAGGGCGTGATCCGCATGCTTTGTCTGCTCGATGAGGGAGGGCTGAATATATTCGCGGAAGTCATCCGGTCCGAGCATAGCGCTGCAGTCGCACTGTACCTTAATGGTACGGCCCGGTCCCCAGATCTGGAAAACCGTCCAGGAGTTTCCGCCATCAGCATCCTTGACCAGATCATAAAAACGGTCATAGTAATCGAAGTAAAGCTTTGTAACCTGATCGACTCTTCTTGCTATTTCCTCCGGCTCGTCGATGATATCGTAGAGAATGTCCTGTGCTCCCCGCATAGAGGCCAGTACATCGATGTTTTCCATCAGGTCGGGCATATCCACATAGAAATCGCCGTCTGCCAGCTTGCGGCATTCTTCTACAAGGGCGATATGTTTTTTAAACCATTCGTTATCCGGATCAAATTTTAAATCCGGGAGATCCTCCCAGTCTTCAAGGAAGTGTTTGAACCATACGGTGTCTTCGTTGAAGCCAATGTCGCATCCGAGATAAGCGGCCAGGGAACCGGGACCGAAGTCTACGTTGAGGTTTGGAAAGCTTTCTCCCAGGAATTCGTGTGTCTCGCAGAACTGGCGGTAGCGCGCTACGATCCGCTCAGGGGTCTGGTATTTGTCAACCATATCCTTCCATTTTAATTCTTCCGGAAGGTTATAGTATTTGCCCTGGCAAATCTGGTCGCGGTATCCGCCCTCAATGGGACGCCCGTCTGAGAGGTGTTCTACCTCCGGCTTGCGGGCGATCACGCACATCAGCGGACGTCCGGTGTTTTTATGGTTCCAGTAGTTTGTCCATTTTACCTTAGCCTCTTCCCAGCCTTTTTTATATTTGGTAAGGGGAATCTGCATATTTTCTACAACAGTCTTTTTTTCTTCGCTCATGTGGAACTCCTCCTGTCTGTAATCCTCAGTGTTAGTATTCTGTCTGATAAGACGAAATCGAATTTTTTTTATCATAGCGTAAACCGGCCTGAACCACAACCACTATATTACAAACAATATATACTATCTTACGATTCCCCGCCGCCCGCCCACCGCGGAATCGGGCTTAGGGCCTCTCCCTGGGGGCGAAGCCATGAAGCCTTTTGTAGATCCGGTAAAAGTTGGACATATTGCGGAACCCGCACCTGGTGGCAATGTCCAGGACGGTCAGGTCAGTGGAAGCCATCAGCTTGTCCGCCAGACCAATGCGCAGCTCATTGATATAGCCGCTGAATTTCTTCCCGGTGACCTTCTTAAAATAAGAAGAAAAATAATTGGGGCTCATGTAGGCGATCTCCGCGGCCTCGGCGAGGGTAAGCCTGTCCGTATAGTGGGAATTAATATAGTCAAAAACCGAGGAAAGGCGCATGACCTTATCCTTTTTTTCCTGAAGCAGGGCGCTGGATTTGGTGGAATCCTGCGAATAGCGGATCAGCAGAGTGAGGATCTTCAGGACATCGGCCTTGATCATCAGCGGATAGCCGGGGATCTTCCCTTCGTTTTCCTCCTCAATGGCCTGCATCAGCAAAGAGATCTCGCCGGTCAGAGCCTCAGCCCGGTCCAGCTTATTCCGGAAATTGCTGCCCCGCTCCACAAAGGGCTTCAGATAATCATAATCCATGGCGGAAAAACCGCTGGCAATATATTCCGGCGCAAAGACCATTACCAGAAAATGTGCTTCTTTGCTTAAGATCTCCCAGCCGTGGGGTTCTACATTATTAAACAGGATAATATCTCCGTCCGCCACCTCATATATCTGCTCATTTACAAAATAACGGCCCTGGCCGGAAAGGACGCAGGTGATCTCGAAGCAGCTGTGCCAGTGAAAATAACCCTGGCGGTTGTCCTTCCGGTAAAGGATCTGTCTGTCTATTGAAAAAGGGCAGACCGGATCCAGATGGATTTCTTCTTTGACGATTTTCATTGCTATCCCTCCATAGCCCAATGGTATGTATTATTTTACGAAATGTCAATAAAAAGCTTTGATAATTTTGGTAACAGTCCAGCTCGGGACTTTGCACTTCGCCGCAAAGTCCGTAAGAATAAACAGAGGCTTTTTTAATCAATTCAATAAGTCCGTTATTTGGTACCTTTGGATAGGAAAAAACAGGGGGATTCAAAATTGAAACGTTACGGTTGGTAAAAAAAGTGCATTGTTTTGGTAAAAAAATAACCTATTGGGCGATAGAAACAATGCTATAATCAATGAACAGGTTAATATATAACGGAGGAAACGAATAAATGCATATCGTGCGATTAAGAGAGGGAAAACTGGCTGTGAGCCGGGTCAGAGATGACATCGTGAGAATCGTTTATACGAAAAAAGATGACATTCTGCCCCCTTCCATGCTGATCACCGGGAATGCAGAAGAGGAACGGAGCGCCGAAGGAGCGGAGACGGAACGGACAGCCACCCTGGAAGCAGGGAAAATAAGGGTGACTGTGGACAGAGAAACCGGCGCGTGCAGGTTCGAGAATGCGGAAAACGGACATGTGTATCTGCAGGAGGAGCGAAAGAGCCTTGTGGAGCAGGATGTGATCCATTACACCACAGGGGATGAGGCACTTGTGATCGACCGTGTGAAAACGGTTGACGGAGAGCGGAACTTTATCCGGAACCTGAAGCCGGTGGTGGACAGAAAAGCCTTTCGGGCCAGGCTGTTTTTCCAATGGAAGGAGAATGAAGCGGTCCACGGCCTGGGACAGGGGGAAGAGGGCATTTACGATTATCGCGGACACAGACAGTTTCTGTACCAGCATAACATGCGGATCCCCATGCCTTTTTTCCTTTCCACGGAGGGATACGGAATTCTCTTTGACTGCGGCAGTCTGATGACCTTTAACGACGATGAAAACGGTTCTTACATCTTTCTGGACACGGTTGACCAGCTGGACTATTACTTTATTGCGGGTGACACCCTGGACGGGATCATTGATGGCTATCGCTTTTTGACAGGAAAAGCCTCTATGCTGCCCCGTTGGGCGTTCGGGTACGTGCAGTCGAAAGAGGCATATACCACGGGCAAAGAGATGGAGGATGTGGTCAGCCGTTACCGCGAGCTGGGAATCCCTCTGGACTGCATTGTGCAGGACTGGAATACCTGGCGGCCGGAACATTGGGGAGAAAAACAGGTGGATCCGGAGCGGTATCCGGATCTGAAGGGAACCATGCAGCGTATACATGATCAACACGTACATACCATGGTCTCTGTGTGGCCAAATATGAACAGCTGTACCGATGATTACGGGGAATTTATGGAAAAGGGCTGTCTGCTGAATGATCTGGCTACCTATGATGCATTTTCGGAGGAAGGCCGGAAAATTTATTGGGATCAGGCAAACAGAGGTCTGTTTTCTCAGGGATTTGACGCCTGGTGGTGCGATTCTACGGAGCCCTTCAGCGGTCCTGACTGGGGCGGTGAAGAAAAGCGGGAGCCATGGGAACGGTATATGCTGGTGGGAAAGGAACACAAACAGTATATTGATGCGGCTAAGGCCAATATCTTTGCCCTGGTCCATGCAAAGGGCATGTATGAGAACCAGAGAAAAGAAACGGACAGGAAGCGTATGGTCAATCTGACCCGTTCCGGCTATGCGTCATCCCAGCGCTATGGAACAGTGCTCTGGTCCGGCGATATTGCCGCTTCATGGAAGACGATGAAACGGCAGCTTGCGGAGGGCCTGAATTTCGCCATGAGCGGTATGCCCTACTGGACATTGGATATCGGCGGATTCTTTGTGGTAGGCAGCGCCTGGGAGAAACGAGGCTGCGGCTGCAATACGGATCCTTCGAAAAAATGGTTCTGGTGTGGGGATTATAATGACGGCGTGGACGATCCGGGATACAGAGAGCTCTATGTTCGGTGGCTGGAATACGGCACATTTCTTCCGATGTTCCGCTCTCATGGAACCGATACACCCCGTGAGATCTGGAATTTTGGAGAAAAGGGAGAACCCTTCTATGATGCCATCGAGAAATTTATCCGCCTGCGTTATCACCTGATGCCGTATATTTACTCGCTGGCAGGAGCCGTATGGCAAAACAATCAGACTATAATGCGAAGCCTTCTTTTTGATTTTCAGGAGGATTCCAATGTGCGTGATATTTGCGATGAGTTTATGTTCGGACCGTCAATTCTGGTCTGCCCGGTGACCGAGCCTATGTATTATGAAAAAAACGGGCAGCCCCTTGAGAAGGAAAAGGTGAGAACCTGCTATCTGCCCGCCGGGGCCTGCTGGACGGATTATTGGACAGGAAAGGTATATGGTGGGGGAAGGACCATAGAGGCGGATGCGCCTCTTGATAAGATTCCTCTGTTTGTCAGGTGCGGCAGTATTCTTCCCGTTTGTGACGGTCTCAGCTGGGCGGATCAGGCAGCGGACACGCAGCTTACGCTGGCCGTTTATCCGGGCAGGGACGCATCCTTTGTCCTGTATGAGGACGAGGGCGACACCTACGATTATGAGCAGGGCGCTTTCAGCCGTATTCCCATAAGCTGGTCTGAGGCTGAGCAGAAGCTGGTGATCGGAAAACGTGAAGGAAGCTTTGAAGGAATGCAGGAAGAGCGGACATTCCGAATCGTCTGCGGCGATAAGCAGACAGAGGCGGCCTATTCAGGAGAAACGGTGGTATGTGATTTGTCCGAGAGGGTGAAATAATGGATACCGACATGTATGAGCAGCTGATCTCCCGCAGAAACCTCCGCTGGCAGACGGTACTTCGGATCGTGCTGGTGGAGGGGCTGACGCTGGTGGGACTTCTGGGGCTGTTTTCCGGTGAAATGGTGGTTCTTGGAGCCGCGATCCTTCTGGGTGTCCTTGCATGGTACTTTCTTTTTCCGCTGTTCCGCGTAGAGTATGAATATATTCTGGTGGGACGCGACCTTACGATCGATGTGATCTACGGGCAAAGGCGGCGTAAGACAGTGGCGGTTATGGATCTCTCAAAGGTGGAGGTCGCGCCCGGAACGCCTGAGAAGGGCAGGATGGGACAGTTTTATGACGCCACATCCGGAAACGGCGGGGGAAACACGCTGGAGATCCGGCTTCCGAGAGGGCACAGGATACAGAAGATCTGGATAGAGCCGGATGAAAGATTGGCTGGTATGATGGCACACTGGATTCGTGCACATTTTATTTAAACGTTTAAAATCTTTTAACAAAAAGACGGTTAAATCATTGAAAGAGACCAAAAAATTGTGTAAAATAACTAAAAAGAAGAAAACGAAGGGGGTTTTATCGTGAACAAAGCAAAAGTTTATCCCTGGTACTTTGCCGCGGCATCGCTGATCATATATTGTATATTCAGCGTGATACCGGGACTGATCGGTATCGGATATTCCTTTACGGACTGGTCGGCATATTCCAAGGAACTGCATTTTGTAGGTCTTTCGAATTTTATAGAGGTGTTCAGCGGAAACAACGATTATCTGAAATACATAACCAATACATTGCTTTTTACCTTTGTTACGGTGACGGCAAAAACTGTGCTGGGACTTTTATTCGCCGTCGCTCTTGCGAGAAATATTAAATTTATGAATTTCCACAGGGCGATTCTCTATCTGCCGTCCGTACTTCCCATTCTTGTGACAGGTCTTACCTTTACCTCGATTCTGAATCCGAAGATCGGCTTTTTAAATACGTTTTTGCGTGCAATCGGGCTGGACGGCCTGGCAAAGCACTGGCTGGTTGATCCGAAAATTGCCTTCGGCTCCGTAATGGCTGTGGATATATGGCGGGGCACCGGATATATTATGACGCTTCTGATCGTGGGGATCCTCTCCATTCCGAAGGATTATTATGAGGCGGCAGCTATTGACGGAACGAATGGCTGGCAGCAGTTCTGGTATATCACCCTTCCTATGATACGTCAGACACTGTCCGTATGTATCGTCCTTAACGTGATTTATGGCCTGAAGGTCTTCGATATGGTATATGCGCTGACGAACGGCGGCCCGGGAAATCGTACCGAGGTTCTTTATACCGCCGTGTATAAGATGATGTCCAAGGGTCTGTATGCCCATGCGACGGCGATCAGCTCGATCCTGTTTATCCTGATGCTGATCATTGGCTACTTTATGATCAAGATCCTGACGAGAAATGAGGTGGTTGAATAATGGTACAGTCAACGAAAAACAGACGGCTGCAGATCATATTGAAAAACATACTTGCATGGTTTGCGTCCCTGCTTGTTCTGGTGCCGCTGGCCCTGATCCTTTTAAATGCGTTCAAGGCAGACGGGGAGGCTCTTACAATGACCATCGACCTTCCGCAGAAATGGATTTTTTCCAATTTCTCCACAGTCATTGAGAAGGGCAAGCTGGTCCGCAGCTTCTTTAACAGTGTGCTGTATGCGGGAGGCGCGACCATCATCACTGTGGTTACCGGAACGATGTCGGCCTATGTATTTTCCAGGAGAAGGTCAAAGGGCATGAATGCCATTTACATGTTCGTTGTTCTGGGTATGGTCATCCCCATCAACTACGTAACCCTGACAAAGGTCATGCAGCTGACGCATCTGAACAATACCGCAGTTGGAATCATTCTGCTGTATGTGGCTCTGCAGACGCCCTTTACCGTATTTTTGACATACGGCTTTGTTTCCAAGGTCCCGGTAGAGCTGGACGAGGCGGCTGTTCTTGACGGCTGCTCGCCTATGACATTGTTTATAAAGATCGTGCTCCCCATGCTTCGTCCGGCAGTGATCACCGCAGGCGTGCTCTGCTTCCTGAACTGCTGGAATGAGTTTATGATGCCTCTGTACTATCTGAATTCTTCAGAGAAATGGCCGATGACTCTTGCCATCTATAATTTCTTCGGACAGTACGAGATGAACTGGAACCTGATCTGTGCGGATGTTATTTTAACCTGTGCTCCGGTTATCATCATGTATCTGACCTGCCAGAAATATATCGTCGGCGGACAGGTGGACGGTGCGGTCAAAGGATAAAGAAATCCGTGGAAGCTTTTATAATTATGTGCAATAGGGATACACAGATATCACGTATTATCCCATATTGATAAAAAATGAAAACAGGAGGAAACTAAAATGAAACGAAAAGTATTAGCAGTACTGCTGGCCGGATCAATGATCGGATCTCTGGCAGCAGCACAGAGTGCAGCAGCAGAGAGTGAATGGAGTCAGGATTACTCCGGCACCACCATTACATTGATGGCCAGCCAGGACTGGATCGAGGATGCTGAGCAGGAGCTGGGCGCCAACTTTGAGGAGGCTACCGGAATCCATGTAGACTATCAGATCATCCCGGCAGATCAGTATCAGGACAACCTGCTGAATAAGCTGAACAGCGGAGAGGGTCCGGACATTTTCATGACTCAGTCCGGTTTTGCTATTGATACTACCTACAATGTATCCGAGAATGCAGTATCTCTGGATGAGGAGCCTTGGGCGGATGCTTATTCCGTATTCTCCAAGGAGCAGACTTCTGTAGACGGCGTAAACTATGGTCTGACCTACTATGATACCACAACAGATTACTATATGGTATATAATAAGAAGCTGGTTGAGGCTGCAGGCGTGACTGAGATTCCCACAACCTTCGCTGCATTTGAGGAGCTGTGCCAGAAGCTTTTGGATTCAGGCGTAGTACCGATCTATGAGCCGGTTGCTGACGGATGGCATCAGACAATGCTCTGGACTGAGAATGGTCAGGTATTTGACAAGCTTGAGCCGGGCATCATCGATCAGCTGAACAATAACGAGACAACCTTCGCAGAGAATGCAAACATGAAGCTTGCACTGGAGCAGCTGCAGAGCCTTGCAGAGAACGGATATTTCGGTGAGTATTATCTCTCTGATGAGTTTGCAAATGCAGAGGGTATGCTGGCTTCCGGCGAGTATGCAATGTGCATGCTGAAACCGGGCGCGATCAAAGCTATTGTAGAAAGCGCTATGAACACAGAAGGCTACACAGAAGAGGACTTTGGTCTGATGCTGATGCCGATCTGCGACAATACTTACCTGAACGTACATCCTACAGGTCCTTCCAAATTCATCTACAGCGGTTCTGAGAATATTGAAGCTGCAAAACTGTATCTGCAGTACATCACCACTCAGGAGAGCCTGCAGTATGTGATTGACCAGGCATCTGACGTTGAGAACTTCCCGATCGAGATGGGCCAGACACCTGAGTACAGCGATACTACAAATGAGTTCCTTGGTTCTTATGATGATGAGAATTCCGGTATGGTTCTTCAGGATGTTGTTACCTACTTCAACGAGCAGTGGGGCGATATTTCCACAAACCTGTCCGCTATGTTCATCGGCGATATGACTCCGGACGATGTTCTTCAGAAGATCGACGAGGGACGTGCACAGCTTGCACAGGCAGCAGGAGACGAGGCTTGGCAGTAAGCCCCTGTAATGTTTCCGGCTATCAAAGAGGGCAAAATACCTTTTGCCCCTGACGTCATAATATGTATGAAAAATGCTGTCCGGCATCAGCCGGGCAGCATTTTCCGCTTCAGAAGAATGGCGGTTTTTATTTCTTATACAGAATTCGGATGGAGTTCAGCAGGCAGAGGAGGGAAACCCCGGTATCTGCGAATACTGCCAGCCACATGTTTGCATATCCCAGTAAACCAAAGACCATAACAACTGCCTTGATAGCAAGGGCAAATACGACGTTCTGCCAGGAGATCGCGCTGGTGGATTTTGCTATGCGGATTGCCTGTGGAATTGCAGTCATGTTGGAATTCATAAATACAACGTCTGCGGCCTCGATCGCAGCGTCAGCGCCGCTTCCCATGGCTGCTCCCACATCCGCGCCTGCCAATACCGGAGCATCGTTGATGCCGTCTCCTACGAACATAACGCGATCGTAATTGTTGCGGATTCTGGTGAGCTCTGTCAGCTTATCCTGCGGAAGGAGCTTTGCATGTACTTCATCAATGCCGGTTTCAGCGGCTACCGCGTCGGCGCTGTCCTGTGCATCGCCGGTCAGCATAGCTGTGGTAACGCCCAGCTTCTTCAGAGCATCGATGGCAGGTCTTGCGTCTGCCTTGATGGTATCGGAGATAACGATGTGGCCCAGAAATCTGCCGTTCAGCGCGATCAGGACCTCGCTTCCGAAGCCTTTCTTTTTATATTCAGAAAGGTCGATGTTATACTTATCCATCAGCTTTCGGTTACCTACCAGGAGAGCGCCCTTTTCGGTTTCAGCTTTCAGGCCGTGTCCGGCGATCTCTTCCAGCTTTGCGGGCTTTGCAAGGGAAAGCCCCTTATTTTTGGCCGCTGTTACGATACTGGTCGCTATTGGATGAGTGGAAATCTGCTCGCAGCCTGCGGCCAGAGTCAGCAGCTCGTTAGAGGAAAGCTCACTCGCACTGATCACATCCTGCACTACAAAGTTGCCCTCTGTGATGGTTCCCGTCTTATCCATGATAACGGCTTTAACATTTGTCAGCTGTTCCAGAACTACGCCGCCCTTAAAAAGAATACCATGCTTGGAGCCCGCTCCGATGCCGGAGAAGAATGCCAGAGGGACACTGAGCACCAATGCGCACGGACAGCTGATTACCAGGAAGGTGAGCGCTGTATGGATCCACTTCATCCATTCGCCTGTAACGAGGGAGGGAAGGATGGCGGTGCAGGCGGCCAGGATTACGACAAATGGCGTATAAACTCTTGCAAAACGTGTAATAAATCTGTCAATCTGAGGTTTGCTTGCAGCGGCATTTTCTACGGAGTCCAGAATCTTGGTAACCATGGATTCTTCCAGAAGCTTTTCTACGCGGATCTTAAGCTGGCCGGATATATTGACACAGCCAGAGGTAACTTCATCGCCGAAGCCTGCCGTTACGGGAACCGGTTCACCTGTGATCGGCGAGGTGTCGATACGGCTGTCCCCTTCAATAATAATGCCGTCCAGGGGAATTCTGTCGCCGGGGCGGACAAGAAGGATTTCGCCAACCTGTGCGTCTGCTGCGGCGATAACCTGGACTTCTTCACCAACCAGAAGATTTACAGTTTCTGGACGGAGGTCAACTGCGTCCATGATCTGTGTACGGCTTTTTTCTACCGCCTTGTGTTCAAAGTATTCGCCGATGCGGTAGAAGAGCATAACGCCTACGGCTTCGGGATATTCGCCTATGGCAAAAGCGCCCAGAGTGGCAATACTCATAAGGAAGTTCTCGTCAAAGATCTGACCCTTGGACAGGTTCTTAAGCGCTGTCAGGACGATCCTGCCGCCGAGAATAATATACGCGATAATATTAATAGGAAGAGTAACGATCAGACTCAATCCTGCGTGTTCCAGAATTTCTCCGATCAAAAAGAGCGCGGCTCCGGCAATAATGGAGAATAATTCCAGCTTATCCTTTGAAATGCTGGTTTTCTTCGTGTTTGCTCTCCCGGCGTCAACAGCCAGAGTATCGGCGCTCTTCGGTGAAGTATCCTTCGGAACTATCTCGACTTCAGACTCGATGGATTTACAGATTTCTTTGAACTGAGGAACGAGACGGTCCGGATTGGGACCTGTAACGCGAAGCTGCTTCGTTGCATAGGTGATGGTGCAGCTTGTTACGCCGTCCAGCTCACTGATGCGGCGTTCCATCTTTGAAGCGCAGTTTGCACAGTCAAGGTTTTCCAGAATATAAGTTCTTGTAACGGTTGCTCCAGGGAGCTTGCCGCCGCGGGGGACAACCTTTACTTCCGATTCAATGCTGGTGCAGATCTCCTGGATCTTCGGAAGGAGCTCCGCCTGATTATTGGCGGACAGACGAAGCTGCTTGGTGGTAAAGGTGATGGCGGCATACTGTACGCCCGGCAGTTCCTTGATCTTTTTCTCCATCTTTGCGGCGCAGTTCGCGCAGCCAAGGTTTTCCAGAATGTACACTTTCTTTTCTACGTGATCGTCCGGCATAGGACAGATGCATTCATTCAGGCTGCGGCCGCAAACGTCGCAGTATTCTGCATGAGGATGACACAGCTCGCAGTCGCAGTCGTCCGGATGCCCGGGTACATGGTGGTCATGGTGGTGATCCTCGCCGCAGCCGCACTCATCGTGGTCGTCATGGTCATGGTGGTGATTCTCGCCGCAGCCGCACTCGTCGTGATCGTCATGGTGATGGTGGTGATCCTCGCCGCAGCCGCACTCGTCGTGGTCGTCATGGTCGTGGTGGTCATGGTGATGGTCCTCACCGCAGCCGCA
>CAZGTY010000034.1:11892-21812 GCA_964528895.1 uncultured Blautia sp.
AATGTACGGAAATAAATCACCGCAGAATACGATGATCGCTTTAGATATTTTTCAAGTAAGTGGATTTATTAAATTATAAGCAAAAAAATATCTTCTGTCAATTGAGTATTTCTGAGATCGGGAGTTTTTAATTTTTTTAATTCTTTTTTGACCATTTGTGAATTCTTTTTTGACCATTTATTAATCCCTGATTGACAAAATTCGGGCGCAGTGCTAGAATGAACGTAAATTTAGATATTTTTGAAATTTAATAAGTACATATAAGTTCCCGGAAATGGGATGAAAAGGGAAACCGGTGGAAATCCGGTACGATCCCGTCACTGTGACAGGGAGTTTTCTGCAGGAGTATGCCATTGCGACAGCAGTATTTATCGTGAGAAGGCGGCAGGAAGCGATGATCTTAAGTCAGGAGACCTGCTTATATGGGTGGATTAGTTATTCTTACGGAGGATGAGAAGGACTTATTTTATGCAATAAATTTATCCTATTGCATAGTTAAGCGCGTCCGTAAGGGCGCTTTTTTATTGACCGGGAAATGCGGGCAATAAAAAGAACGCAGAAATTACTGCGTAAACAACATATTTTTTCAATTTAAGGAGGAAAAAAAGATGAAAATGAAGAAGGTTCTGGCTGCCACTTTGTCCGCAGCGATGGCGCTGTCCGCACCTGTAAGCGCCATGGCAGCAAGCGATGCGCATCTGAATTTCGGATGCTATGTGTATTCCACATCCTTTGACCCGGCTCATTATCAGAATGCTGCTTGGCAGAGCATGAGATGGGGTATTACGGAGTGTCTGTTTAAATTCAATGATGATGCGAGCATTGAACCGCAGCTCTGCGATACATATGAAGTGTCCGAGGACAATAAAACATGGACATTCCACATCCGCGACGGCGTACAGTTCTCAAACGGCGACGTCTGCGACGCGCAGGCAGTGGCGGATTCTCTGAACCGCCTGTTTACCGTATGCCAGACTGCTGATTACAGCTCCACACCGAATGATTATATTGATATGGCGAGTATCGAGGCGGATACGGATGCCAATACGGTAACCATCGTGACAAATGTGGCTTATGCGGATCTGAGAGGACCGTTATGCTTCCCGTTCTATTCCATTATTGATGTGGACGGCGATACAACCGATGCCGAGCATGCAGGCGGCTATGGCACCACCATTATTGCCACAGGCCCTTATGCGCTGGCTTCCTTTGATGAGCTGAGCAAGAGCGGCGAACTGGTAGCAAATGAATATTACTGGAACGGTGAGGTTCCCTACGGAAGCATCACCATGACGTTTATTGAAGATGATACCACAAAGGCCATGGCCCTTCAGAGCGGGGACATCGATCTGACAGAAAATGTAACGACGATCAGCGATCTGCAGAACCTGTCCGCAGATGATACCTATTATGTATCCATGAAGGACGGCGTTCGTACCGGATTTGCATATGTAAATTTCAACGGTATTCTGGCAAATGACGCGCTTCGTGAGGCGGTGTTTATGGCGATCGACGGCCAGACTCTCTGCGACATAACCGTAGGCGGCATGTACACCTATGGCCCCGGCGTACTTCCGTCAGGACTGTCCTATGATGATGAGAATCTGGATAATCCCTGGGCGTATGATGTGGACGCTGCGACAGCTCTTCTGGATGAGGCCGGAATCGTGGATTCTGACGGAAACGGCATCCGTGAGCTGGACGGAGAGGACGTCGTTCTGAACTTTGTAACCTATAAGAACCGCTGCCTGGATACCTTCGCGGAGGCAATTATGTCTCAGCTTGCTACGATCGGAATCAGTGTCAACGTAAACAGTACGGACAGCGATACAAACTGGATGATGATGCAGGCAGGCCAGTACGACCTGTTAAATCAGAACTGGACAACCGTGGGAACCGGTGATCCTACCGCATTCCTTCTGAACTGGTATTCAAAGGGCGGTGAAAACTTCTACAGCGATGAAAATCCGGAAGCAACCAACTACTGTCACTACAGCAGCGAAGAATTTGACTCGCTGTATGAGCAGTTTACCGCATCTCTTGACGAAGAGGAGCGTAGTGATCTGGTCGTTCAGATGGAGCAGGTGCTTATAAACGACAGCGCGGTTCTGGTACATGGCTACTACAACTCCACCATGATCAGCAACGCTACCAAGGTAACCGGTGCGGATATTCCGGCATTCGATTATTACTGGCTGAGCACAGCTATCAAACCGGCTGAATGATTGACCGGAATCATTATGCTGATTTCTCTATAAGAACAATAAAAAAGGAGCCGGCCGTAACGGCAGGCTCCTTTTTTATGGAACAGTTGCACTGCAATTGCAATTAATTTTAAGAAATTTTAAGGAGGGTAAAAATGAGCGTTAAGAAAATCGGGAAACGCCTCCTCCAGATCATCATCGTTCTGATCGGGATCAGTTTCCTTACTTTCATGCTGACATATATGTCTCCCGGCGATCCGGTGACATCGATGTACGCGGCCAGCGGCATGATGCCCAGCGAGGCTGTGCTTCAGCAGACAAGGGAAGAAATGGGACTGAATGAGCCGTTTCTGGTACAGTACACAAGCTGGCTGTCCGGATGTCTTCATGGAGATTTCGGAACATCCTATTCTTTGCGCAAACCGGTGTTGGACCTGCTGTCCTCACGGCTGTGGCCTACATTGAAGCTGTCGCTTCTGTCGCTTTTGCTTATGCTGATCATAGCAGTGCCCTTTGGTATGCTGTCGGCGGTGTATAAAGGAAAACCAATCGATTATCTGGTGCGGGGATTTACCTTCTTCGGCGTGTCCATGCCGAATTTCTGGGTGGGACTCCTGCTGCTGTATCTGGTTGCTTTGAAATGGAAGCTTGTTCCGGTAGTGTCTTCCGGACAGGGATTTAAGAAGATGATCCTCCCTGCTGTTACGCTTGCCTTTGCCATGGCTGCAAAATATACGAGGCAGGTGCGTACCGCGGTTCTTGAAGAGTTGGGACAGGATTATGTGATCGGAGCCAGAGCAAGGGGCGTAAAGGAGAGCGTGATTTTATGGAGGCATGTATTTCCAAATGCATTGCTGCCTCTGGTAACTATGCTGGGCCTCTCTCTGGGATCGCTTCTCGGCGGAACTGCCGTAGTTGAGGTGATCTTCTCCTATCCAGGGCTTGGTAATCTGGCGGTGACTTCCATTACTGCAATGGATTATCCGATGGTGCAGGGGTATGTACTGTGGATTGCGCTGATCTATATGGTGATCAATCTGCTTGTGGATATTTCCTATAACTATCTTGATCCGCGAATCAGGGAAAAGAGGTAGGAATATGCGGGATAAATTAAAAGTATTTCAGAAAAACAAAATGTTTACCCTCTGGCTGATTCTGGCGATCTGCGTCGGCCTGGTCGCGGTTTTCGCGCCGGTCATCGCGACTCATGATCCGGCGGAGGCAGTCCTGACAGAGGCTCTTAAAGCGCCGGGGAACGGACATCTGTTTGGAACGGATAAGCTTGGAAGAGATGTCTTTTCAAGGGTGATCTACGGTACCAGAATATCCGTGTCCGCTTCTTTGATCCTGGTAGCCTGTATTTTTGTGGTTGGCAGCATTCTGGGAATACTGGCGGGCTATTTCGGGGGCTGGGTGGACGCCGTGATCATGCGAATCGCAGATATGATGATCGCATTCCCGGGTATGGTGCTGGCAATCGCGGTAGCGGGTATCCTGGGCGCGAGCATTACCAACGCGGTGATCGCTATCACCATGGTAAGCTGGACAAAATATGCGCGTCTGTCCAGAAGCCTGGTTCTGAAAATGAAGAACTGCGATTATGTGGAGGCAGCCCGTGTGACAGGCTCAAAGACCACTTATATTCTTCGAAAATATATGTTCCCGAATGTAATGCCGACACTGATCGTTACGGCGGCTACGGATATCGGAAGCATGATGCTGGAGCTGGCGGGACTTTCATTCCTGGGATTTGGCGCAAAGGCGCCCATGGCAGAATGGGGCCTGATGCTCAGCGAAGGACGCGCCTATATGCAGAATGCGCCCTGGATGATGATATTCCCGGGTCTTGCCATTCTGATTGTTGTTGTGATCTTTAACCTTCTTGGCGACAGCCTTCGGGATGTTCTGGATCCGAGAAATGAATAGTGAGAGGGAGGCAGCAAAATGGATTTATTAAATATAAAAGATATTACCGTTACCTACGGCAAAAATCCCAAGCCGACCATCGAGCATTTCAGCCTGGATATGAAGGAAGGGGAAATCGTCAGTGTAGTAGGCGAGAGCGGAAGCGGCAAAACGACTGTCATACGCGCCGTGCTGGGACTTCTTCCGGGAGGCGGAAGAGTGAATCAGGGAGATATCCTGTTTCAGGGGAAAACGCTCCTGGGTCTGAACAAAGAGCAGTGGAGAGAGCTTCGCGGTTCCAGGATATCCATGATCTTTCAGGATTCCGGAGCGATGATCAATCCCATCCGGAGAATCGGCGATCAGTTTGTAGAATATATCCGGACACATGAGAAAATCTCAAAGAAGGATGCCTGGGCTAAGGGAGTGGAGATGCTGGAAAGGATGCGTCTGCCGGATGGCAACAACATTATGAAAAATTATCCCTTCCAGCTTTCCGGCGGTATGCGGCAGCGCGTGGGAATCGCCATGTCCATGACCTTTCAGCCGAAACTGCTTCTGGCTGACGAGCCTACCAGCGCCCTTGATGTGACTACGCAGGCGCAGATCGTCCGTCAGTTCATGGAGCTGCGGGAAACGTACAATACAGCCATGATCGTGGTAACGCACAATATCGGCGTGGCCGCTTATATGGCGGATAAGCTTATTGTTATGCAGCATGGGAAGGTAGTGGATGCGGGAGCGCGTGACGAGGTCATGAAGAATCCGACCAACGAGTACACGAAGAACCTGCTGGCTGCCGTCCCTGAGATGGGAGGAAAACGTTATGTCTGAGAAAAACTCTCCTGTTATTATGGAAGCAAAGCATGTGACGAAGAAATTTACCACGGCTGGCGGACGTTCTCTTCTTGCGTGCAACGACGTGAATTTACAGGTTCACAAGGGCCGTACTCTGGGTATTGTAGGCGAGAGCGGCTGCGGAAAATCTTCCTTTGTAAAAATGATCGTGCAGATGTATCCGCCCACAGAGGGAGAGATCATCTACCAGGGGAAGGATATTACGAAATTTAAAGGGGAGGAGCTCCGTCAGTGCCGGAAAAAGATCCAGATGGTATTTCAGGATCCGTCCGCGGCTTTTCATCCGAAGATGAAGGTAGTGGACATTGTTACGGAGCCGCTTTTGAATTTTAAATTGATCAGAAAATCGGAAAAAGTGGCAAAGGCGAAGGAGCTTATGCGCCTGGTGGATCTTCCGGAGGATTTTGTCTATCGTTTTCCGCATAATATGAGCGGCGGTCAGAGACAGCGTGTGGGAATCGCCCGCGCACTGGCCCTTGAGCCGGAAATCATCGTGTGCGACGAGGCTACCAGCGCGCTGGACGTATCGGTGCAGGATAAGGTGATTGATCTCCTGGTGAAGCTTCAGAAGGAAAAAGGAATTTCCTTTGTATTCATCTGCCATGACATGGCTCTCATTCAATCATTCGCCCATCAGGTGGCGGTTATGTATCTGGGAAATATTGTAGAAGTGCTGCCGGGGGATAAAGTGGGAACGGATGCCAGACACCCTTATACGCAGGCCATGCTCGGAGCAATTTTTTCCACCAGGATGGATTTTACAAAGAAGATCGAAAGCATTGAGAGCGAAGCCCCCAGCCCCGTGGATGTCCCGCCGGGATGCCCCTTCCAGAACCGTTGTGATAAATGCATGGACATTTGCAGGACGCAGAAACCTCTCTTAAAGGAACTTGAACCGGGGCATCAGGCTGCATGTCATCTGTTTTAACAGTCTGAGCGCTGACAGTATGTCAATATTTTAAAGCTATGAATCGTTAAGACAGATGAAAAACATGATATCGAAACAGAAAGAGAGGATATTGTTATGAAATGGATGAAAGCGGCGCTTGTCGGTACGGCGCTTGCCATGGCTTTTCCCTGTATGGCTGTGGCGGAAACAACGGCAGAGGATGAATTACTGAATGGGCCGAAGGTAGGAATGATGGTATTTGATCCGGACGATGCGGAGACGAAGACGTTTCGAAATTATCTGGAAAATTATATCGGAGAGGCCTTTGACGCTTCCTTTTACTATTCGGATGCGGTAAATACACCGGAGGAGGAGGCTGCGTTTATCGAACAGCTTCATGAGGAAGGCGTAGAGGGGCTTATCGGGAATATATCCGAGGAGTCCATAAATCTCTGCGAAGAATATGGCATCTATTATATTTTCGGCGCGGCTACCGTGTCAGATGATGAGTTTGAAAGAATTAAGAACAATGAACATTTTCTGGGAACAGTTTCTGCGTCATTGGAGTCCGATGCAAAAACGGGAAGCGAGATGGCGGCCTATTTTGCCGAAGATGAGGGGAAGGATTCCCATGGCTTTGTCATCTGTACGGGCGGTGATAATGAACTCCATAGAACAAGAAGCCAGGCAATGATCGAAACTCTGGCTGACATATACGGATTAACATTGGAGAAATCTGCTGAGGAGCTGGCCGCAGCTGAGGAGATCACAGAGCTTGAAACCGGGACGGATGTAAAAATCACGTTGGTACCCGGGTACGCAGGGATTACCCCTCTTGCGGAAAATGTGCAGGGAGCGCTGGATACGGGGGATTATGATACGGTGATGAGCGTAATGAGTATCAATTCCATCATGGATGCGGTTCGATCTGCAGAAGAGTCTGTCGGGAAGAATATCCGTGTGGGAACGGTTGACTGTTTTACGGAGGAAGCCGAAGAGCTTTTTAATACGGAGGATGCATTCGGCAATCCGCAGATCGATTATCTTGCGGGAAAGAACGGCGGTATGATTGCTCCTGCATTTGCGGCGCTTTGCAATGCGTATGCGGGAGATCTGGAGGTGATCCGTGACGATGGGCATGCCTTCCGCCTGTATCAGGATTATTGGATCGCGACCGGACAGGAGGAATTTCAGGAGATGTATGATCATGCGGTCAGTCTGTACGATAATGCATACAGTGCGGTAGACATCATGAATGTGGTGAAGGCGTTCAATCCGGAAGTAACCTTTGAGGATTTCAAAGAGTTTACGGAGCGTGATACTTCAAAATAAAAAAATACGGCAGCCCGGAAGAAATCCTTTCCGGGCTGTCATACTACAGGAGCAGAACATGTTTCAGAAAAAAAGGGAAAAAAGCGTGGATATGACGACCGGAGGAGTTGTAGTCCCGCTGGTCCTGTTTGCCCTGCCGCTTGTGGCGGGCAGTATTTTCCAGCAGCTTTATAACACAGCGGATATGCTGTTTGTGGGGAATCTGGTTGGGAAAAACGCGGCTGCGGCCGTGGGCGCAAGCGGTATTCTGGTTACCTGCCTGATCGGCCTGTTTACCGGCATCTCCGTGGGAGCAGGGGTAGCGGTGGCGCAGTGTGTGGGCGCGGATGATAAGGCGGGAATTGAAAAGCTGGGGCACACCTCCATCGCTTTTTGCGTGCTGTTCGGGATTCTGCTGACAATATTGGGGATTGCGGCCGCGCCGGGGATATTGAGGCTGATGAATACGCCGGAGGATATCATGAAGGAGGCGGCGGATTATATCCGGCTTTATTTTGTCGGCCTGCTTCCCATGATCCTGTATAATGTGGGAGCCGGGATACTGCGCGCCTGCGGCGATTCAAAAACACCGTTCTATATCCTTGCGGCAGGCGGATTTCTGAATGTGGCAGTGGATGCCGTGATGATCGGAGCCCTGCATATGGAAGTGAAGGGCGCGGCTCTGGCTACTACAATTTCCCAGACCTTTTCCGCAGGCGCGGCGCTGGTAAGCCTTTACAGGGGAAACCCATACTTCCGGCTTGAATTCAAAAAGACCGGGTTCCATTGGGGATCCCTGAAAAAGATACTGATATTCGGGCTCCCGGCAGGAATCCAGAGTATGGTGATCACGCTTTCAAATATGGTTGTTCAGATACATATTAATGGATTCGGAACAAATGCAGTGGCGGCTTTTTCCACGTATTTCCGTCTGGAGAGCTTCGCATATCTTCCGGTGCTGGCTTTTGGGCAGGCGGCCACTACTTTTGCGGGACAGAATATGGGCGCCGGTAATCTGAAGCGTGTGAGAAAGGGAGCTGCTGCCGGGGCGGCGCTGTCGGCTGTATTTGTGGCGGTGATCGCTTTTTCCCTGCTCGCTCTGGGCTCCGTTGCAGTTGGATGGTTTGTGAAGGATGAGGCGGTGATCGCCATTGGCATTCAGATCATTTCCGTGACGTTCCCATTTTACTGGCTGAATTCGCTGATCGAGGTTTTCAGCGGTACGATCAGAGGCATGGGGAAGTCCTTTATATCCATGGTCATTATTCTCCTGTCTCTCTGCGGACTGCGCATCATTCTTCTGACGGTTCTGGATCTTTGCTCCCACCGGATTCCGGTAATGGCGTCCGTATATCCCATTACCTGGGCTGCGGCAGCCGCATGTCTGTTTATTGCGCTGCAGAGAATATTGAAGAAGACGGAAACTACTTTAAACAGAAAAAAATAAATTAGTGACAAGTTACATTCGGGATGCTATACTTGGAACAAAATGGGGACAGGAGGAAAATAATGGGAAAACTTCGCGTAGGAGCATTGGAAGCAGAAAGAGGAGAAAAGGTATCGGGTTTTGTACAGATCGAAGGGGCGGATTTTGGCATTCCGGTTACCCTGATCTGCGGCGAAAAAGATGGAGAGACGGTACTGATATCCGGAGGCCTGCACAATGCGGAATATGTGGGAATTCAGGCGGCTATGGAGCTGGCGGACAGTATTGATCCCTCTGAGGTAACGGGAAATCTGATCATCATCCGTCTGATGAACAGGACCGGATTTGAACATAGAACCATGAGCGTTGTCTACGAGGACGGGAAAAATCTGAACCGTATCTTCCCGGGAACGGCCAGCGGTACTTTGGGCGACCGGATCGCCTATACGGTGGAAACAGAATTTATAAGAAAGTCGGATTATTATATTGATCTGCACTGCGGAGACGGTTTTGAGGGACTGACCTCCTATGTATATTGTCAGGGCGTTGCCAGTCCCGAGGTGGTGAAGAAGAGCCGTGAGATGGCGAAAATGGCCCATGTGGATTACCTGGTAACTTCCATGTGCAGCTCGGGAGGAGCCTATAATTATGCGGGCTCCATCGGTATTCCGGGTATTCTCCTGGAGAGGGGAAGCAATTCCACCTGGTGTAAGGATCTGGTGAATGAGGACGTGCATGATGTGAAAAATATGCTCCGTTATCTGGAGGTTCTTACAGGCGAGTGGCATATCCACGGCAGCGGGCCGGTAGAGGTGAGCCCTGTGATCTATGAGGACGCCCCGGCTTCAGGATGCTGGTATCCCACAAAGCAGGCCGGGGAGACCTTTGAAGAGGGGGAAGTGCTGGGAACCATCTGTGATTATTTCGGTAAGGTTCTTCATGTGTGCAGGGCTCATCACGGGGGTATTATGCTTTATGAGACCATCAGCCTGTGCATACGGGAGGGCAGCCCCATGGTGGCATACGGCGTCTGGGATGAAAAGACCCAGGGGAAAATCGTGAAGGAATGTGCTGTCTGCGGACATGAGGAGCATTCTCATGAGCATCCCCACGAGCATCATAAATAGAACAAAACCACGGGGAAACGTGTTTATTCCTGAACGTGTTCGAATCCCTGGTTCATGATCGTAGCCACATGGTCATCGGCAAGAAAATAGTAGATGGTTTTTCCCTCCCGGCGGTTTTTTACCAGATGTGCCTGTTTCAGGATGCGCAGCTGGTGGGAGATCGCGCTCTGGGTCATGGAAAGCCGGTCGGCAATATCCTG
>CAZGTY010000034.1:21912-24816 GCA_964528895.1 uncultured Blautia sp.
AAGGAATTCCGGGGAGGATTTTACTCAGGGAAGTATTCCTGTTAAATTAGTGAAGTTTATGTTTCCCATTCTGGGAGCGTTGATCCTGCAGGCGATGTATGGAGCCGTGGATCTGCTTATTGTAGGCTGGTTTGGCACGACTGCGGGAATTTCTGCTGTGTCCACGGGAAGCAATATTGTAAATCTGGTCGTTTTTACCCTGTCGGGGCTGGCGATGGGCATTACGGTTCTGATCAGTCAGTATCTGGGGCAGAAACGGGCGGATCGTGTCAGCGATGTTATCGGGGGCATTATCTGCTTCTTTTTGGCAGTGTCGATTGTTATTATGGTGCTTATGCTTGTCCTGGCGCCGCAGATCGTTTCGCTGATGCAGGCGCCGGAGGAAGCCCGGGAGTTGACGGTTTTGTATGTGCGCATCTGCGGCGGGGGCATCGTATTTGTCATCGGTTACAATGTAATCAGCAGTGTGTTCCGGGGGCTGGGAAATTCGAAGCTGCCCCTGCTTTTTGTGGCGATCGCCTGTGTGACTAATATTGTGGGGGATTTGATCCTTGTGGCTGGCTTTCATATGAACGTCGCCGGGGCGGCCATTGCAACCATTGCAGCTCAGGCGGTCAGCGTCATTTTATCATTGTTTATTATCATGCGGCAAAGCCTGCCCTTTACCATGACGCGGCAGAATATCCGCTTTAATCGGGAGGTGGCCAATTTTCTTCGGATGGGAGCACCGATCGCTCTGCAGGAGCTGCTTACGAACATTACGTTTCTGGCCCTTTGCTCGTTTATAAATAATCTGGGTCTGGCCGCCTCCTCCGGTTATGGGGTCGCCAATAAAATTACCAGCTTTATTATGCTGATTCCATCCTCCCTGATGCAGTCCATGTCTTCTTTTGTGGGGCAGAATGTGGGCGCAGGGAAGGAAAACCGGGCAAAAGGGGCTTTATACAGCGGAATGACTATCGGAGCCATTATCGGCATTCCGGTGTTTTTAATGGCGTTTTTAAACGGCGCGATTCCTGCTTCTGTCTTTACCGGCGATGCGGAGGTGGTTGAGCAGGCGGCCGCATATCTGCGCGGTTTCAGTGTGGAAGCCATTGTCACAAGTATTTCCTTCAGCTTTATGGGGTACTTTAACGGACATGGAGAGACATTGTTTGTCATGGCGCAGGGACTGGCCCAGTCCTTTCTGGTGAGACTTCCCATGTCGTATCTGATGAGTATCCGGCCAAATACAACGCTGACACTGATCGGCATAGCGGCGCCCAGCGCGACCGTATTCGGAATATTGCTTGAACTGGTTTATTATGTGATATTTATTCATCGTAAAAAGTCTGCGGCAGAAGACATGGAGGGGAAGCTTTAGCGCGGTTTAAGGGCGGCAAAATACCTTTTGCCCGACATCATAATATTAAAAACAGGAAAGATGAGGATAAAAGCTATGGGGAAGGGATTTCCGGAAGATTTTTTATGGGGAGCGTCAACCGCTGCATATCAGATCGAGGGAGCGTATGATGAAGATGGAAAGGGGCCCGGTATCTGGGATGCTTTCTCGCAGAAGCCGGGATATATTGCACATGGTGAAAATGGAAATGTTTCCTGTGATCACTATCACCGCTGGAAAGAGGATATAGAATTGATGAAAAAGATAGGCTTAAAAAGCTATCGTTTTTCTGTCAGCTGGCCGAGGGTCCTTCCGGATGGAACGGGAAAAGTAAATCAGGCGGGTCTGGATTTTTATAAGAAGCTTGTGGATGAATTAATTGAAAATGGTATTGAGCCCCTGCTTACGCTGTATCATTGGAATCTGCCGATGGCGCTTTATGAGAGGGGCGGATGGAAAAACCCGGAAAGCGTAATGTGGTTTGCCGAATACGCAGAGCTTATTACACAAACCTTTGCGGGTAAAGTAAAATACTGGATCACCTTTAATGAGCCGCAGATTTTTGTGGGGCTGGGGCTTTCTCAGGGAACTCATGCGCCCTTTGAAAAGAACCTTCCGGAAGAAATCATGAATATTACGAAGAATGTACTGCTGGCGCATGGAACGGCGGTACGCATCATAAGGAAAAACTGCGGGGGCGATGTGAAGATCGGGATGGCTCCGACAGCAGAGATCGTAATTCCGGGGGATGAAAGGGAAGAGTCGATCGCACGGGCAAGACGGGATAGCTTTGCAATTGTGCCGGAAATGGCTGCTAATATGAATACATGGTGGTCCGATCCTGTTTTTAAAGGGGATTTTCCGGAGGATGCAAAAGAATATTTTAAGGACAGTCTCCCGAAAATTTCGGAGGATGAATGGAAGATCATTACGGAACCGCTGGACTTTTACGGGTATAATATTTACCAGGGCGGAGGGAATCCGTATCCGGCCAATCCATATGGACAGGACAGATACTCTTATGAGGGAAGCCCGAGGACGGCGATGAACTGGAATGTTACGCCGGACGTAATGTACTGGAGCGCGCGCTTTTTGTATGAACGATATGGGAAGCCGATCCTGATCACGGAGAATGGAATGGCCTGCTTTGACCTTGTTTCCCTTGATCATGAAGTTCATGATCCGGCGCGTATTGATTTTATCCACCGCTATTTGCTGTCGCTGAAACGTGCGGTGGATGAAGGGATTCCGGTTTTAGGATACCAGTACTGGTCGCTTTTGGATAACTTTGAATGGGCAGATGGGTATGACAAACGCTTCGGGCTTATTTATGTGGATTATAAGACCCTGGAACGGACGCCAAAGGATTCGGCATACTGGTATGGCAGAGTGATCGAAAGCAATGGGGAGATCCTGTAGGAGCTCTCCATGCCGGTTAAAGACAGGTTTTGCAGGGCCATAAATGAAATGATTTACCCGTCAAAAGCTGATTCCCGGATTGTTCCGCGCTTCGCGCTCCCACA
>CAZGTY010000035.1:0-24309 GCA_964528895.1 uncultured Blautia sp.
TTTGCAGTTAGTTGTTGAAATGTCAGATAATTTATGATACAGTAATCTTATATATTTACCAAAAGATTGGTGGAAACATTGGCAATTTATTGGTAATTTCCACAAGACAAGGAGGGAAAATATGCTGATTATTGGAAACGGAAGAATGATTACAAGGGATGCGGACAGTCCATTTATTGAGAACGGCGCGGTGGCTATGGATGGAAGCGCCATTATAATGGTGGGGACCACCGAAGGGGTAAAGAAGGCTTATCCGAATGCGGAGTACATAGATGCCCGGGGAGGTGTGATCATGCCGGCGTTTATCAATGCGCACGAGCATATCTACAGCGCCTTTGCCCGTGGAATGAGCATTAAAGGATATAACCCGCATGGATTTCTGGACATTCTGGATGGTATGTGGTGGACCATCGACCGGCATCTGACATTGGAGCAGACAAAATTATCTGCTTATGCCACATACATTGATTCCATAAAGAACGGCGTGACCACAGTGTTTGATCATCATGCAAGCTTCGGCCATATTACCGGATCACTGAACGCGATTGAGGAGGCCGCCCGGGATATGGGTGTCCGTACCTGTCTATGCTATGAGATTTCCGACAGGGACGGCATGGATAAATCCCGCGAGTCCGTGATGGAAAATGTGAATTTCATAAAACACGCTCTGGCGGATGACAGCGATATGATCGCGGGAATGATGGGTATGCACGCTTCCTTTACCATTTCGGATGAAACGATGGCTCTCTGTAATGAAATGAAGCCAGATGGCGTAGGATATCATATCCATGTGGCAGAGGGGATTTATGATCTGCACCAGTGTCTGAAGGAACACGGCAAGCGCATTGTGGATCGCCTCTATGACTGGAATATTCTGGGACCGAAGACGCTTCTGGGGCATTGCATTTATATTAATGAGCACGAGATGGATCTCATCAAAGATACGGATACCATGGTGGTGCATAATCCGGAGTCCAATATGGGAAATGCCTGCGGATGTCCGCCCACAATGGCGCTGATTCATAAGGGAATCCTCACCGGACTTGGCACAGACGGCTATACCCATGATATGATGGAGTCCTTTAAAGTGGCAAACGTCCTTCATAAGCATCATCTCTGTGATCCAAACGCAGCCTGGGGCGAGGTCCCGGAGATGCTGTTCAGCGGTAATGCAAGGATCGCGAACCGGTACTTTAAGAAGGAGCTTGGGGTGCTGAAAAAGGGTGCGGCAGCTGACGTGATCGTGATCGATTATGATCCGCTGACGCCAATGAATGCAGGCAATGTAAACAGTCATCTGCTGTTCGGTGTGAATGGAAGCATGGTGCAGACTACGGTCTGCAACGGAAGGGTCCTGATGAAAGACCGGGAAGTGCTGGTATGTGATGAGGCGAAGCTGATGGCTGACTGCCGTCAGGCTGCAAAGGAGCTGGCAGAGGATATTAACGCCGGAAAATAATATGGCGGAAAGGAGCGACGATCATGAGTGATGTTATGACATGCATGTCCTTCGGACAGTTGATGGACTGGGTTTGGGAAGAGAAGCGGACAAAGGGCACGGTATTTGGCGTCCACAGGCCTTTTGCGGCGGACAAGAAAAAAACGGTAAAGATATTTGGGCGCACCCTGGAAACACCCGTAGGACCGGCGGCGGGGCCTCATACGCAGCTTGCGCAGAATATTGTCGCGGCGTATTATGCAGGGGCGAGGTTTTTTGAACTGAAAACCGTACAGAAGATGGATGGCCCGGAGCTGGCCGCCTGCGTGAATAAGCCCTGTATTCTGGCAGAGGATGAATGCTATAACTGCGAGTGGTCCACGGAGCTTTATGTGCGGGAGGCCATGGAGGAGTACATAAAAGCGTGGTTTATCCTTCATGTGATGGCGAAGGAGTTCGGACTGGGAGGGCAGGACGGATTCCAGTTTAATATTTCCGTGGGTTATGATCTGGCAGGCATCAAAGAGCCGAAGATCGACGGTTTTATCGACAACATGAAGGACGCCTCCGGCACAGATATTTTTAAAGAATGCAGGAAGTGGCTTCTGGATCATGTGAACAGATTTGAGAAGGTGACCGGAGAAGATATCGAGGCGATCCCGGCAAATATCTGCAATTCCGCGACCATCTCCACCCTTCACGGATGTCCACCAAATGAAATCGAGAGCATCGCAAATCATTTATATAAAGAAAAGCATCTGAATACCTTTATTAAATGCAATCCTACGCTTTTGGGGTATGATTTCGCCAGAAAGACCATGGATGATATGGGCTATGATTATATGGCGTTCGGAGACTTCCATTTCCGGGATGATCTTCAGTATGAGGACGCCGTTCCCATGTTCCGCAGGCTGATGGCGCTGGCGGATGAGCTGGGGCTGGCATTCGGCGTGAAGATCACCAATACCTTTCCGGTGGATGTGACCAGGGGAGAGCTCCCCAGCGAGGAAATGTATATGTCGGGCAAGGCTCTGTTCCCACTGTCCATTTCCCTGGCGGCGAAGCTTTCCCGGGAGTTTGAAGGCAGGCTCCGCATCGCCTACTCCGGCGGCGCGGATTACTATAATATTGACCGGATCGTGGGCTGCGGCGTATGGCCTGTGACGGTTGCCACCACACTTTTAAAGCCCGGCGGTTATCAGAGATTTACCCAGATCGCCGAAAAGCTCACGGAGGGCGCTATGGCTGAATGGAAGGGCATCGATGTGGAGGCGCTGGAGCAGCTGGCGGCAGACGCAAAGACGGATGAACATCACAGAAAGAGCATCAAGCCGGTCCCGAACCGCAAAACAAACGGGGAAGTGCCGCTGTTAGACTGCTTTTTTGCACCCTGTCAGGAGGGATGTCCCATTCATCAGGATATTCCGGCCTATGTGAAGCTGGCGGGAGAAGGAGATTATGCGGGAGCCTTGCGGGTGATTCTGGAGAAGAATCCCCTGCCCTTTATTACTGGAACGCTCTGCGCACATAATTGCATGAGCAAATGTACGCGGAATTTCTATGAGGAGCCCGTAAATATCCGCGGCGCCAAGCTTACCGCAGCCGAAAAGGGCTATGACGAGGTGATCCATGAGATAAAAGCGGGCGCACCCTGCGGCAGGAGGGCAGCCGTTATCGGCGGCGGGCCCGCAGGCATCTCAAGCGCCTATTTTCTGGCGAGGGCGGGGGTTCAGGTGACGATCTTTGAAAAGGAGAAGTCCCTGGGCGGCGTAATCCGCCATGTGATCCCGGGCTTTCGTATTTCCGATGAAGCCATTGAAAAAGACATTTCTCTGATCCGGAGAATGGGAGTGGAGATTAAGACCGGTACGGAGATCACCTCTGTAGCGGATGTGAAGGCACAGGGCTACGATGTTGTAATCCTGGCAGTAGGAGCCAATAAACCGGGTACGCTGAAGCTGGAAAAGGGAGAGACCCTGAATGCCCTGAAATTTCTGGCGGAGTTTAAGGCGAAGGACGGTAAAGTGGACCTGGGGAAAAATGTAGCCGTGGTAGGCGGCGGAAATACAGCTATGGATACGGCCAGAGCGGCCAGACGTACAGAAGGTGTGGAGCATGTTTATCTGGTATACCGGAGAACCAGACGCTATATGCCTGCAGCGGAGGATGAGCTTCTGGAGGTTCTGGAGGACGGCGTGGAGTTCAGGGAGCTTCTGTCTCCGGTAAGTCTTGAAAATGGATGTCTGGTCTGTAAGAAGATGAAGCTGGGGGCAGAGGATGCTTCCGGCCGTGCAGGCGTCACGGAGACTGAGGAGATCGAAGAGGTTCCGGCGGATACCGTTATTGTGGCAGTGGGAGAAAAGGTCCCCACAGAGTTTTATGAGAACAATGGCATTGCCGTAAATGAACGGGGAAAGGCCAGATTAAATGATAAGACCATGGAGTGCAGTATTCCGGGGGTTTATCTTGCAGGCGACGGCGCCGGAGGAGCAGCCACCATCGTAGAGGCGATCCGGGATGGGAAAAAGGCTGCGGAAGCCATTCTTGGAGCGGCTGCGGCGCAGGATTCGGACGCAGCGGGTACGGAAGCGGAGTGCTATGAGAAAAAGGGAGTCCTCTGTCACAGTCGGGAAAGAGAGAAGGAAGCGGACAGGTGCCTTACATGCAGCAGGGTCTGTGAAAACTGCGTGGATGTATGTCCAAACAGGGCAAATGTTTCCATTTCTGTTCCGGGAATGAAAATGCATCAGATCATCCATGTGGATTATATGTGCAATGAGTGCGGAAACTGTAAGAGCTTTTGTCCGTATGCAAGCGCCCCATACAAAGATAAATTCACGTTGTTTGCCAGTCCGGAGGATATGGAAAACAGTACCAACGACGGCTTTGCGGTGCTGAATCCGGCTGCGAAGGAGTGCAGGGTGCGTTTCATGGGGAACTGTGTCGACTGCAGGGCTGACGATCCCCAGGATAAGCTTTTTACAGGGCTTCGGAAGCTGATCTGTACAGTGATCGACGATTATAGTTATCTTTTGCTTCGGAAATAGATGGACATAAGGCTGTTCCTGTTTACCGGGCGGTGTCTGCCGGTAAAGGGACAGCCTGCGGTTTTTTGACGGATCTGATTATGGACGGAGGGCGTGCATGTACAATTTCTTTGTAAACGGAAAGGAATATCATGAAGAGCAAGATGGGAAGCTTCTTCCTTTTCTCCGGAACGTATGCGGCCTGAAATCCGTTAAGGATGGATGCAGCGAGGGAGCATGCGGGACCTGTCATGTGCTGATCGACGGAAAGGCCACTAAGGCCTGTGTTCCCAGGCTTTCCAGGCTGGAGGGAAAGCATATTCTGACGATTGAAGGCTTTGAGAAGGAGGAGCGGGAGATCTTTGTGCGGGCATTCGGCGAAGCGGGCGCTGTGCAGTGCGGCTTTTGTATACCTGGCATGGTTATCAGCGCCAAGGGGCTGCTCGACCGGAATCCTTCTCCCACCAGAGAGGAGGCGGCGGACGCCATCAAAAATAATATCTGCCGCTGTACAGGATATAAGAAGATCATTGACGGCATTTTGCTGGCTGCAAGGTATAAAAGAGAAGGTCTTCCTGAAAAGCAGCCCTGTTCCTGGAAACTGGGGGAACGGGTGCCCAGGGTGGATGTGGCTGAAAAGGTTTTAGGGTATGGGGAATATCCGGATGATGTGGAGGTGGAGGGGATGATCTACGGAAGCGCTCTTCGCTCCGCATATCCCCGCGCTCTTGTGAAGGCCATTCATACGGAGAAAGCCGGAGCGCTGCCCGGCGTGGTGGCTGTTTATACAGCTTCGGATATTCCGGGGAATGTGAAGGTTGGGCATCTGAAAAAGGACTGGGACGCTATGATTCCGGTAGGGAAGATCACTCATTATCTGGGAGACGCCATAGCGCTGGTGGCAGCTGAGACGCCGGAAATCGCAGAGGAGGCCAAGAAGCTCATTGAAGTAGAATATGAGGAGCTTCCTATGGTACGTTCTCCTTATGAAGCTATGCAGGAGGATGCGCCGAAGGTCCATGAGGACGGAAATCTTCTGGCTCACTGGCATGTGCACAGAGGGGATGCGGCGGCAGCTATTGCCGGAGCCAGATATGTAATAAAAGAGAGTTTCCATACTCCCTGGACGGAGCATGCTTTTCTGGAGCCGGAGTGTGCGGTGGCGATCCCGGAGGGCGAGGACGGCGTCCTTATTTATTCTGCGGATCAGGGCGTCTACGATACACAACAGGAGTGTATGGGGATGCTGGGGCTTCCGGCGGAGAAGGTGAAGGTGCGAAATAAGCTTGTGGGCGGCGGCTTTGGGGGCAAAGAGGATGTGACTGTGCAGCATCACGCGGCTTTGATCGCCTATCTGTCAAAGCGCCCTGTGAAGGTGAAGCTTACCAGAGCGGAGAGCATTCTGATCCATCCCAAGCGTCACCCCATGGACATGGAGTTTACTCTGGGATGTGATGAAAATGGAATTATCCAGGGAGTGCAGGCTACGGTCATCGCGGATACGGGCGCGTATGCTTCGCTGGGAGGCCCGGTGCTTCAGCGTGCCTGCACCCATGCTTCCGGGCCATATAATTATCAGAATTTTGACATTGACGGAAAGGCTTATTATACAAATAATCCTCCGGCAGGAGCCTTCAGGGGCTTCGGGGTGACTCAGACCTGCTTTGCCATGGAGATGCTGCTGACGAAAATGGCGGGGGAGGTGGGGATCTCGCCCTGGGAAATCCGATATCGAAACGCCATCCGGCCGGGGCAGGAGCTTCCTAACGGCCAGATTGCTGATGCTTCTACAGGGCTTGTGGAGACGCTTGAGGCGGTGAAGGAGATTTATGAGAGCAGCCCCTGCGCGGGGATCGCCTGCGCCATGAAAAATGCGGGTGTGGGCGTAGGTTTGCCGGACTGGGGCAGGTGCCGTCTGTATGTTCACGATGAAAGGGTGGAAATACATGCGGGCGCTTCCTGTATCGGGCAGGGGCTGGGAACCGTGCTGGTGCAGATCGCGGCGGATCAGCTGGGCCTTGAGCGGGAGCAGATCTATTATGATGCTTCCAACACCTATGATGCGCCGGATTCGGGAACCACCTCCGGTTCCAGGCAGACTCTGGTCACCGGCGAGGCCGCTCTGCGTGCATGCAGGCTTCTCAGGGAGGATTTGAAGCGGTTTACGTTAAAGGAGCTGGAAGGGAAGGAGTATCTGGGAGAGTATCTGGCAAAGACCGATGCGATGGGAAGTGATGTTAAAAATCCTGTTTCTCATGTGGCATATGGGTATGCTACTCAGGTATGTGTGCTGGATGAGAGCGGGAACGTGCAGAAGATCGTTGCCGCTCATGATGTGGGCCGGGCCGTAAATCCTCTTTCTGTGGAGGGACAGATCGAGGGCGGCGTGATCATGTCTTATGGTTTTGCGCTGACGGAAAAGTATCCTCTGGATAATTGCAGGCCGACGGCGAAGTATGGCACGCTTGGCTTGCCGAGAGCAAACAGGATTCCTGACGTGGAGAGCATCATTGTGGAAAAGGACGGGGTGGATGTGGCCTGCGGAGCCATCGGTATCGGTGAGATCACCTCCATACCTACCGCGCCTGCCATTGCGGGGGCATACTATAAGCTGGACGGTGAATTCCGTACCTCCCTGCCCCTGGTGCATACGCCGTACGAAAAAAAGTGAAAGGCGGCTGGGTTCGTAACATGAGGAAAAGAAGGTGAATGTATGGTTGGTAAGAGTATTCCCAGAGTGGACGCCTATGAAAAGGTCACGGGGCGGGCGAAATTCACGGATGACCTGATCCTGGATAAGTGCCTGGTGGCAAAGGTATATCATGCGAAGATCGGAAATGGCAAAGTGACGAAGATCGACACCAGCGAAGCGGAGGCTCTGGAAGGAGTGGTGAAGGTAGTGACCTTTGAGGATGTACCGGATCACTGCTATCCCACGCCGGGGCATCCCTGGTCCGTGGAGCCTGCGCATCAGGACATCGCGGACCGCAATATCCTCACCGGGCGAGTGCGTTACTACGGCGACGATATAGCCGCAGTGGTAGCGGAGGATGAGGTGACGGCCGCAAGGGCGCTGCGCCTCATAAAGGTGGAATACGAGGAATTTCCGGTGGAAATACATCCCCGCCGGTCCATGTATGGCAGCCAGCCGCCCATTCACCTTGATAAAAAAGACAACATCCTGAACCGGACCAACTTCCTGATCGGAGATGTGGACGAAGGACTGAAGCAGGCCCATACGGTGGTCAGAGCCCGGATAAAAACAGCCATTGTCCAGCATTGCCACATAGAAAATCCCATTTCCTATGCATATATGGAAAAAGGAAGGATCGTGGTAGTGACCTCCACGCAGATTCCCCACATTGTCCGCAGGGTGATCGGCCAGGCGCTGGGGATCCCCTGGGGGAAAGTCCGGGTGATCAAGCCGTATATCGGCGGCGGGTTTGGGAACAAACAGGACGTACTGTATGAACCCCTGAATGCATTTCTCACGATGCAGGTGGGCGGTCGTCCGGTAAAGCTGGAGGTGAGCAGGGAGGAGACCTTCTGCAACACCAGAACACGCCATTCCATCGAATATGATCTCACGGCAGGAGTGGATGAGGAAGGGCGGCTGATAGCAAAGGATATGGTAGCCTATTCGAACCAGGGGGCCTACGCATCCCACGGCCATGCCATTGCAGCCAACGGACTTACCGCATGGAGACTGCAGTATGCCTGTCCGAATATCCGGGGTGAGGCTTATACGATCTATACGAACACTCCTGTAGCGGGGGCTATGAGGGCTTACGGCATTCCACAGGCAGCCTTTGCCATTGAATGCTTTATGGACGATATTGCTCATGAGATCGGGATGGATCCCCTGGAATTCCGGAAAAAAAATCTGATCGAGGGCTACTATGAGGACGCCTACTTAAAACCGATCGCAGCCAATACCAACGGTATTTTCCAATGCCTGGAAAAGGGCGCGTCGGCCATCGGCTGGGCGGAAAAAAGAAAGAAATACGCAGATCAGACAGGAAGCGTCCGCAGGGGCGTAGGCATGGCTGTTTTTGCGTATAAAACCGGCGTGTGGCCTATTTCACTGGAAATCGCCGGAGCAAGAATGGGACTGAATCAGGACGGCAGCATACAGCTCAGCCTGGGCGCCACGGAGATCGGGCAGGGCGCAGACACGGTGTTTTGCCAGATGGCAGCGGAGACGCTCCACATGAATGTGGAAGATATTCATATACAGACCGTGCAGGACACGGACATATCCCCCTTTGATACAGGGGCGTACGGTTCCCGTCAGTCCTTTGTGACCGGCACGGCTGTGCGACAGTGCGGCGAATTGATGATGGACAGGATCCTGACCTATGCCGGAACCCTCCTTCCGGACGAAAAGCGGAAGTTGAGCCTGGATCAGGGCTGGATATATGCGGGAGAGGAAAAGGCGCTCACTCTGGAAGAGCTGGCTCATGAAAGCTATTACAGCCTGACAAATTCATCTGTGATCACTGCGGAAGTCTCCACACAGGTAAAGAAGAATACCATATCCACAGGCTGCTGCTTTGTGGAGGTGGAAGTGGACATGAAGCTGGGCAGGATACGGATCCTGGACATTATAAACGTACATGACAGCGGTAGACTGTTAAATCCGCAGCTGGCCGAGATGCAGGTGCACGGCGGAATGTCCATGGGTATGGGCTACGGGCTTTCCGAACAGCTCCTTTTGGATGAAAAGACGGGACGTGTGCTGAACGGAACGCTTCTGGACTATAAATTGATGACAACGATGGACACCCCGGACCTGAAGGTGGATTTTGTGGAACTGGAGGATCCCATGGGGCCGTATGGCAACAAGGCTCTTGGTGAACCGCCGGCGATTCCCGGGGCTCCGGCGATTCGAAATGCAGTGTTACATGCCACAGGGGTGGCCTTCCATGAGAATCCGCTGACCCCCCAGAGGCTCATCGAAGGTTTTCAGAATGCGGGCTTGATCTGAGAGGAGGGAAGGCTTAGGATGTATGATATTGAACAGTACTATGAGGCGAAGACCATACAGGATGCGGCAGCCCTGCTCCGTGAACATCCGGAGGCGCGGATCATCTGCGGTGGAAGCGATGTGCTCATTAAGATTCGCGAGGGAAAAATGGCGGGGATCTCTCTGGTAAGTATTCGCGGCATAGAAGAAATTCGGGGAATTAAAAGATCAGAATCCGGGGATATTTATATTGGAGCCGGTACGACCTTTTCCCATATAACCAATGATCCCATTATTCAAAAATACATCCCCGTTCTGGGGGAAGCGGTGGATCAGGTGGGCGGTCCGCAGGTGCGGAACACAGGCACCATCGGCGGAAATATCTGCAACGGAGCGGTCAGCGCGGACAGCGCGCCCACGGTATTTTCCCTGAATGCCCTGCTGCGGCTTGCGGACGGCGCCGGGGGCAGGACCGTACCGGTGAGGGATTTTTATCTGGGACCGGGCAGAGTGGATCTGCGTCCGGGGGAGCTTTTAACACACGTGATCATTCCCCGGCGGGAATATGAAGGATATCATGGCCATTATATCAAGTACGCCATGAGAAACGCCATGGATATCGCTACATTAAGCTGCAGTGTGGTGAGTAAGGTGGATATAGAGAAAAATATCCTGGAGGATGTGCGCATTACTTTCGGTGTGGCGGCTCCTGTCCCATACCGCTGTACGAGGACGGAAGCCCTGCTGAAGGGAATGGAGATCAGTGAAGAGCTATATAAAAAAACGGAGGCTTCTGTGCGGGAAGAAATCGATCCCAGGGACTCCTGGAGAGCGTCAAAGGCTTTCCGCCTTCAGATCGGAGGAGAGATCGCACGACGTGCGCTGATGCGCACCATCAGGCTGGCTGGAGGTGAGCAGGGATGAAAAAGGATCTGAGACCGGTGGAATGTGTGGTAAACGGAAAAGAAGTGACAGAGTATGTGGATGTGCGCGAATCCCTGCTGGAAATGCTCCGCAACCGTCTGGGACTCACCTCTGTAAAAAAAGGGTGCGAGGTGGGAGAATGCGGCGCATGTACGGTAATTGTCGACGGGGAGACGATCGACTCCTGTATTTATCTGGCCGTCTGGGCGAACGGGAAGAACATCCGCACACTGGAGGGGCTGGAGAAAAACGGCGGGCTTACCAGGATCCAGGAGGCGTTTATCGAGGAGGGCGCTATCCAGTGCGGCTTCTGCACGCCGGGGTTTGTCATGTCTGCCACAGTTATACTGGAGCGGGGAGAAAAGCTTACCAGGGATGCCATAAAAAAATATATGGCGGGAAATCTCTGCCGCTGTACGGGATATCAGAATATCGTAAATGCAGTAGAAAAGGTAATGCTGGAGAATAATACGAATGATGAGAAATAACAGAATCGTAGTCCGTGGCGGCGGCGATCTGGCCAGTGGAGTGATCCACAGGCTGTACCGCTGCGGTTACCGGGTTTTGATTTTAGAATGTGAGAGGCCGAGCGCTATCCGGAGAAAGGTGGCCTTCTGTGAGGCTGTCTACGATGGAGAGGCCTTTGTGGAGGGCGTGTCTGGCCGAAGGATCAGGGAGCTGAACCAGTGTAAGGAGCTATGGGCGGAGGGGGAGATCCCTCTTTTGGTCGATCCTTCCGGCTGTTCCATAGAAAAGCTGAAGCCTGCCGCTGTGGTGGACGCCATACTGGCAAAAAAAAATCTGGGTACGTGTAAGTCGATGGCTCCTTTGACCATCGCCCTGGGGCCCGGCTTCGAGGCGGGTCATGATGTGGATTATGTGGTGGAGACCATGCGGGGACATGACCTGGGCCGTGTGATTGAGGAAGGACCTGCCATGCCGAATACGGGAACACCTGGAATCATCGGCGGTGTGGGAAAGGAACGTGTGATCCACTCGCCGGAAACG
Source organism: uncultured Blautia sp. (assembly GCA_964528895.1). GTDB lineage: Bacteria > Bacillota > Clostridia > Lachnospirales > Lachnospiraceae > Blautia_A. The sequence continues at coordinate 11,363 of CAZGTY010000035.1, forward strand.
GGAATCATCTCTAACAGGGCGGGTATCGCCGATCTGGTGAAGCAGGGGGATGTGCTCGCATTGGTTGGGGATGTGCCTGTAACAGCCACTATCACCGGCGTTCTTCGGGGAATCATCCGCGACGGATATGAAGTACACAGGGGAATGAAGATTGCGGACATTGATCCCAGACTGGAGCAAAAGAAGAATTGTTTCACCATTTCCGATAAAGCGCGGTGCATTGCGGGAAGCGTGGTGGAGATACTTCTTGAAAAAGGAGTGCTGCCATGACGAATAACAGGGAGAATTATCTGGAATTATTGCAGATTGATATAGATGAAACGCCTGTCATTGCAGTGGTGGGAGGCGGCGGAAAGACAAGCCTGATCTTCCGGCTGACAGAGGAGCTGGCGGCACAGGGGAAAAAGGTGATCGTCACAACTACAACGCATATGGCCTATGAAAAGGACAGGCCCCTGAATGTGGGGTTGGATGAGGCGGGGATCCGGAATAATCTGGATGCTTACGGCTATACCATTGTAGCGGAGTGGAAGCCAGGGGATCCGAAGATCAGCCGTCTTTCTGAGGATGATCTTATGAAACTGAAGGATCTATGCGATGCGGTTCTGATCGAGGCGGACGGTGCAAAGGGCCTTTCCATAAAGGTTCCGGAGAGCTGGGAGCCGGTGATCCCCAAAATGGCGGATCTGGTGATCAGTGTCATCGGACTGGACTGTCTGGGAAAGCCCATCCGGAGGACAGCGTACAGGATGGAGCGGACAGCCCGGTTTCTGGAAAAAAGTCTGGATGCTCCCATTACGGAGGGGGATGTGATACGTATTGCTTCCTCCATTTGCGGCCTTTTTAAAAATGTGGAGGACCGGGTGTACCGGGTATATTTAAATAAGGCGGATACGCTGCCGGATGGGAGGGCCGTCCGTGAAATCGTCACTGCACTGCAGGAAAAAAAACAGGTGGCAGCTTATGGAAGCCTGAAAGAAGGAGATGGACAAGACGATGGAGAAGATTGCATTGATCATGCTTGCGGCGGGGAACAGTAAGAGGTTCGGCTCCAATAAGCTGCTGCACCCGATAAATGGGATTCCCATGTACCGGCGTATGCTGAATGAAATGGCCCGTGTGAAAGCTCATTACAGGAACCTGGTGGATTGCCCCATTACTGTGGTGACGCAGTATCAGGAGATGGAGCCCGCCGTGCGGGAGATCGGAGGAGAGGTATTATATAATCCGGATCCGGAAAGAGGGATCTCTTCGTCTATCAGGATCGGCCTGAAAAAGAACCTGGAGGCGGATGCATGTCTGTTTTCCGTGGCGGATCAGCCCTGGCTTACGGACGATACCATGATCGAGCTGATGGAGCTCTTTCGTAGTACGGACCGGGGGCTTGCATGTCTTTCACACGGCGGACAGCTGGGTAATCCCTGTATTTTTTCCAGGAAGTATTATCCGGATCTCCTGTCTCTTTCCGGTGATGTGGGCGGAAAAAAGATCATTGCCGCAAATCGCGGCGATACGGTGGCGCTCACGGCCTGTGAGGCCCGGGAACTGAAGGACATAGACTATACTGAGGAAGCCTGGGGCCAGGAATAGAGCAATTTATACAGAGCTGCGGCGGGCAGTAAAGAATTGCGGGGGAAGTCAAATTTTTCCTTGTGTTTTCCCGGCGGAGCGCTTATACTGTATGTATAGGGATTGCGGAAGCGCACAGCGCAAAGCAATCCGATACCGAAGGGGGCAAAATACCTTTTGACCCCAGCATCTTATATATAGGAAAATACGTCTTTGAGATGATATTGTGGGAGGTATTATGGCTGAGAAATATGATGGCATGGCAGTGGGGGTCTTTGAGCTGGATAATCTGGTGGCCTGCTTTGTCGCCCTGGACGCTGCGTCCAAGGCAGCAAATGTAAAAATACAGAGCGTGGAACGTAACCGTCTGAAAAGCGGCGCCTGTGTAAAAATGAGAGGCACGGTTTCCGATGTGACAGCCGCCATGGAGGTTGCGCTGGAGGTGGCAAAGCCGTTGGGCAATATTGTTTCACATACGGTGATCGCATCTCCTGCTCCTGATACAGAGATAGCCCTGAGAATGACGATTAATAAATAAAGCGAGGAATTAATTATGACATATGGAGCATTCGGATTAGTAGAGGTTCTGGGCAGCAGCAACGCCATCATGGTAGTGGATGAGATGCTGAAGGCCTCAGAGGTAGAATTTCAGACATGGCATACCAGGTGCGGCGGACATACCACCGTTTTCCTCAGCGGTGATGTAGCTGCTGTGAGCGCTGCCGTGGACAGGGTTAAGGAGCAGCCTCCCTGTGAGATTGTTGCAGCCGCTGTTATATCGAACCCTTCCGGAGAGACTGTCCGTCTGGTTGAGGAAGCTGCAGCCAGCAAAAAATAAAAACACCGTTGAACCGCCGCCGCCCCGATTATCCGGATACCGGATAATCGGGGCAGCGGCGGTTTTCTGCGCAGAAGCACAAACAACGGCAGCGCAGAATAAAACAGGGACAAATAATTACAGATGTATCACAGTTCCGGTCTTCCCCATGATTCCATCCTTGGCCTTTTCCAGAAGGGTGATCATAGCAGAGCGTCCGGCTTTGGAAGCGGCAAAGTCTACGCAGGCCTGCACCTTAGGCAGCATGGAGCCGGGAGCAAACTGGCCCTCATCGATATATTTTCTGGCCTGTGCCACCGTCAGGTCATCCAGCCATTGCTGATTCTCTTTGCCCCAATGAATAGCCACTTTTTCCACGGCAGTAAGAATGATCAGCATATCCGCATCCAGCTGCTTTGCCAGAAGGCAGCTGACAAAATCCTTATCGATCACAGCGGAGGCGCCTTTTAAATGATCGCCGTCCAGTACTACAGGGATACCGCCTCCGCCGCAGCAGATGACGATTTTATTTGCATCTACCAGACTGTTGATGGCATCCTGTTCTACGATCTCCACAGGCCTGGGAGACGCCACTACGCGGCGGAAGCCCCGCCCTGCGTCCTCCTTCATGATATGTCCGTATGCGGTACTCTGATGCTCGGCTTCTTCCTTGCTCATAAAGTGTCCGATGGGCTTGCTGGGATTCTGAAAAGCAGGATCCTCCGGATCTACACGGACCTGAGTCACTACGGTCACCACCGGGGTGCGCATGAAACCGCGCTTTCGCAGCGCCTCTCTCAGAGCATTTTGCAGGTCATAGCCGATATAGGCCTGGCTCATGGCTACGCACATGGACAGGGGTGTGTTCGGCTGAGTCGGATCCTCCCGGGACAGGGCGGACATGGCATTATTGATGGTGCCCACCTGGGGACCGTTTCCGTGGACTACAACCACCTGGTGCCCCTCTTCAATAAGATCGCACAAGGCGCTGGCGGTAGATTTTACTGCGATCATCTGTTCCGGGAGCGTATTGCCAAGGGCATTGCCGCCCAGAGCGATGACGATTCGTTTTCTTTTATACATTGGATTTCCCCCAATCAGCAGGAATAGTCAGAAAAGCCCTTCAGACAGTATCCACGGGAGAATACTGTCCGAAGAGGCCGGGATTTATTGGAAAATTCTGGGAGCGGCCTTTAGCTCAAGCTTTTTTATAAGCTCCGGCACATGCTCAAATTTGGAGAGCAGGATCATGGAAGCAATGATATAAGGCTTAAAGCTGGCCTCTCTATACAGAGGATTCCGGTACCGGTCAAAGACGCTGGCATCCACTTCTCCCGCTTCACAGCTTACACCGCTGATATCGGCGGGCAGGCAGTGGAGATAAAGGGCTTTTCCGTTTCTGGTGGTCTTCATCAAATCTTCCGTGCAGCTCCAGTCCTTATGCTGCGCGTTCTGGGCCAGCAGTTCTTTTTCCAGCCGGTCTATCCCGTCAAAATCTCCCTTCCCGTAGAGGCCGGTCCGCTTTTCCATGGCGGCAAAGGGCGCCCAGCTCTTTGGGTATACGATGTCCGCGTCGCGGAAAGCCTCTTCCATGGTATTTGATTTTGTGAAGCTTCCGCCGGAGGCTTTGGCATTCTTTTTGGCAATTTCCTCGATCTCCGGCATCACGTCATAGCCTTCCGGATGTGCCAGAACCACGTCCATGCCAAAACGGGTCATAAGACCGATAACGCCCTGTGGAACGGAGAGGGGTTTGCCGTAGGAGGGAGAGTACGCCCAGGTCATGGCCAGCTTTTTGCCCTTCAGATTTTCTACGCCGCCGAATTCGTGTATGATGTGGAGCATATCTGCCATACACTGGGTGGGATGATCCACATCGCACTGAAGATTTACGAGAGTGGGGCGCTGTTCCAGAATACCGTCCTTATTTCCTTCTGTGACAGCATCCATAAACTGTTTCTGATAGGTGTGGCCTTTGCCGATATACATATCGTCGCGTATGCCGATTACATCCGCCATAAAGGAAACCATATTTGCTGTTTCACGGACAGTCTCGCCATGTGCGATCTGAGATTTCTTCTCATCCAGATCCTGAACCTCCAGGCCCAGGAGATTGCAGGCGGAAGCGAAGCTGAAACGGGTTCTGGTGGAATTATCGCGGAAAATGGAAATTCCAAGGCCGCTGTCAAAGACCTTCGTGGAGATGTTGTGTTCCCGCATATAGCGAAGCGCGTCAGCCACAACGAACACAGCCTGCAGCTCCTCGTCTGTTTTGTCCCATGTCCAGAAGAAGTCCTCGTTGTACATTTTTTCAAAATTCAGTTCTTTTAATCTGTCGATATAGTCTTGCAGTTTTTTCATATCCGATCTCCTTATTTTTCTGATTTTTGTGATAAGCGTTTTTTTGAGTATGCGTTTTGATCCCCTATTTACAGTAAATTCCGGGAAGCGCCGCATAAACCGCCGCACACCGCACCAGATCGTCTTTCCATGTTTTTTCATTTGGGGCATGAGCCTGAGCCTCCGCGCCAGGGCCGAAGCCGATGCATGGGATACCGTTTCGCCCCATAATGGTCACGCCGTTGGTGGAGAAGGTCCATTTGTCAGTGAGAGGGCGGGCCTTCCGCATGGCTTCTGTCTCCGCGTTTCCTGCGCGCTCTTCTCCATAGAGCGCCCGGTAAGCTTCCTCAAGGGAAGCGGTTACCCGGTGATCCTTTGGGATGACCCAGGTGGGGAAATAGCACTCGATAGGATAAACCAGCTCTGTCCAGGACGGGCGCGCGTATTCATACATGGAAACCCGTACATCATCGCCGTATTTCTTTACGGCGGGCAGGGAGCGAATCTCATCCAGACAGCTTTCCCAGGTTTCACCCGCAGTCATGCGGCGGTCCAGAGAGACAGAGCAGGAGTCCGCCACTGCACAGCGGCTGGGGGAGGTGAAAAAGATCTCGGAAGTGGTGATGGTGCCGCGCCCGAGGAAGTTCGCTTCCTCCCACTGGGGATTGTATTCAGGATCCAGCATTTTTACCAGCCCTTTGATCTCAGTGGAATCGGCTGCGTCATTTTCATTCAGTGAACGGATATCCTGCAGAATATCCGCCATTTTGTAGATGGCGTTGTCGCCGCGCTCCGGCGCGGAACCGTGGCAGGAGATTCCCTTTACATCCACGCGGATTTCCATACGGCCCCGCTGTCCGCGGTAGATTCCCCCGTCCGTAGGCTCCGTGGAGACGACAAATTCCGGGCGGATTTTGTCCTCGTGAATGATGTACTGCCAGCACAGGCCGTCGCAGTCCTCCTCCTGAACTGTACCGGTCACCAGCACCTGATACCGGTCATTCAGAAGGCCAAGATCCTTCATGATTTTTGCACCGTATACGGAGGAGACGATGCCGCCCATCTGATCGGAGGTTCCCCGACCGCCGATCTCTGTGTCTGTTTCATAGCCTTCGTAAGGGTCGAAGGTCCAGTTGCTGATATTGCCGATACCCACGGTATCAATATGAGCGTCAAAAGCGATAAGTGTTTTTCCGGTTCCCATAAATCCCAGTACGTTGCCCATAGGATCGATTTCCACCCGGTCAAAACCAACCTTTTCCATTTCCTCCCGGATGCGCATGATGTGTCCCTTTTCCGTACAGCTCTCGCCGGGAATGCGCACCAGATCCCGGAGAAAGGCGGTCATGTCCGCCTCATAAGCGGCTGCTGCTTCCTTGATTCTGTTATAATCCATATTAATTCCCTCCCATAAAAAAATCTTATCATATGCAATAAAATGATTTACCCGTCAAAAGATTTACCCGTCAAAAGCTGATTTCCGGATTGTTTCGCGCTTCGCGCAGGATTCTTTTTCACCTGCTGCAGGATTCGTTCGTTCCATAGAGACCGTCCCACAAAATTTCACGGTATCGGACAGGATCCGTGTCCCCCTCCGTGGAGATCACCAGAATGCTGGAATTTTCATCCAGCTTCAGCGCAGCCTTCAGATCTGCGGCGTCAGCGTCGTGAAGCGCCGTATAGCAGAGACCGAGCGGTACGGAGCCGGATTCGCCGGAGACGATGCGCGGGTCGCCCTCCAGGGGATTCGCATAGATGCGCGTGGCCTTGGCGCTCATCCAGTCCGGACAGGAGGCGAAGAGGAAAGCGTGGTTCCTGAGAATATCCCAGCTTACAGTATTCCCTTCCCCGCAGGCCAGGCCTGCCATAATGGTATTCAGATCTCCGGTGACATTTACCAGTCCTCCGGTTTTTTTCAGGGCGGAGCGGTACAGGCAGTCCGCGGCGCTTGCCTCGCAGACAGTCATGATCGGCGGGTTATCTCTGTATTTATGTGCAAAATAGCCTGTCACGGCGCCTGCCAGAGAGCCGACGCCGGCCTGTACGAATACGTGGGTAGGTCGCTCTATGCCTGCTTCCTTAAGCTGCGCGTCCGCCTCCATGACCATGGTACCGTAGCCCTGCATGATCCAGGAGGGGATTTCCTCATATCCCTCCCAGGCGGTATCCTGGATAATGATGCCGCGCTTGGTCCGTGCGGCTTCGGTGGCAGCCATACGCACACAGTCGTCATAATTAACATCCTCGATGGTAACGACGGCATCCTCTTTTGCTATATTATCAAACCGTGTTTTTGTAGTGCCCTTCGGCATACGTACTACGGCTTTCTGTCCAAGACGCCGGGCCGCCCAGGCCACTCCCCGGCCATGATTGCCGTCCGTGGCGGTAAAAAAGGTCGCCTGCCCGAATTCCTCCTTCAGTTTTTCGGAGGAAAGTACCTCATAGGGCAGCTCGCTGATATCTTTTTTCAGTTCCTTCGCAATATAGCGGCCTATGGCGTAGGACCCTCCCAGAACTTTAAATGCGTTCAGCCCGAACCGGTAGGATTCATCCTTACAGAAAATATTTTTTACTCCCAGATATTCTGCCAGATGGGAGAGGTTCTGAAGGGGTGTGACCGTATACTGGGGAAAGCTTTTATGAAATTCGTTGACTTTTTTAATGTTATTTTCGGACATCAGGTTCAGATATGGATCATCTGATTTGGGGACCTCATTGATGGTCCATTTTAATCCCTCCGTCATAGAGACAGCCTCCTTTTCAATAAGCGTATGATGAATGTTTTGAGGATTGCGGGAGCATATAATGCGGAGCAATCCGGTATCAAAGGGGGCAAAAAACCTTTTGACCCCCAATATCATAATAACATAGGGGGTGGAATTTGCAATAGAAAAAACAAAAATATTCAGGCTAAGCAAAAAAAATTCAGGCAGATTGTCATGCTGTAAAAAACGTGTTAGAATGGATATGCATTTTTTGAACTTAATTCTCAAAACGCAGGCTATTTTGAGAACTGAATGGAAAATAATCAAGGAGAGTTTATCATGGCAGTGTTTCGTTCATTTAAAGCAATGCGTCCTGTGCCGGAAAAGGCGGCGGATGTGGCGGCGCTTCCCTATGATGTGGTGAATCGGGAGGAGGCTAGAGCCATCGGTGAAAAGAACCCGGATTCCTTTCTTCATGTGGACCGGGCGGAGATGGATCTGAGTCCGGAGACGGATATCTACGCGCCGGAGGTGTATGAGAGGGCGAGGGAGAACCTTCGAAATATGGAAAAAAACGGTGTGATGGTTCAGGATAAAAAATCCTGCTATTATATATATGAGCTTACCCGCAGAGGGAAGACGCAGACGGGTATCGTGGGATGCAGCTCCATCGACGATTATCTGAATGGCGTGGTAAAAAAGCACGAGCTCACCAGAGAGGATAAGGAACAGGACCGCATCCGCCACGTAGACGTATGCGACGCAAATACAGGCCCCATCTATCTGGCCTGCAGATATACCCTTGATCTGATGAGGATCATGGAATACTGGAAGGAAAGCCGCAGCCCGGTTTATGATTTTGTCAAGGAGGATGGGATCGGACACCGCGTGTGGGTGATCGACGGAGACGAAGAAATCGCGGCCATCGGGGCGGAGTTTCGGAAGATCTCCGCGATCTATATAGCAGACGGCCATCACCGTGCGGCTTCCGCTGTGAAGGTGGGCTTAAAAAGAAGAGAGGCGCATCCGGGTTATATGGGGGAGGAAGCGTTTAATTACTTTTTATCTGTGGTATTCCCCTGTGAGCAGCTTACCATTCTCCCCTACAATCGCGTGATCAGGGATCTGAACGGTATGGAGGAACGCGCTTTTGTGGGAAGCATGAAATTTTATTTTGAGCTGATGGCAATGCCAGGTTTCCCCTGCAAGCCTGTGGAAAAGCACTGCATGGGTATGTACGTGGGCGGGGAATGGTATCATCTGAAAGCATATGAGGATGTCTATGAGAAGAAGGATATCGTAGGACAGCTGGATGTGTCCATCCTGCAGGATAGGGTTCTGCGTCCGATTCTGGGGATCGATGATCCCAGAACCGATGAGAGGATCCTGTTTATGGGAGGAAACCACCGTCTGGCGGAGCTTCAGGAGCTGGCGGATAAAACAGGGGGCGTGGTCTTCGCCATGTATCCCACCTCCATGGAGGATCTCGTGGCCATTGCGGATGAGGGCAGGCTGATGCCGCCAAAATCCACCTGGTTCGAGCCGAAGCTCCGGAGCGGACTGTTCATACACAAGCTCAGCGAAGAATGATGAAAAAGGAGCCTGCGGAGGCCTGTCAGCGTCAGTTTACATAATTGCACGGCCCGGCGCCTTCGGAGGCGCCGGGCGTCCGTTTATTTTATTTCTATGATTTGACCGGCCTCCTTGTCATAGCGGCAGAATTTGCCGTTCCCGGAGATGAAAGGCTGGTAGCTGTTATTTTTCACGTCCTTTATATACACGATCCCGGTGGCGATCATTTCGACCAGAGAAAAGCGTTCGCTCAGGCTGGAGATCCACTCAAAGGTCTTATTCCTGGAAGAGTCTGCCATGAGAAGATTATAGCCGTCCTTGCAGGCTTCAAGAGAAAAATATATTTTTTCTGCTTTTTTGGGAGCCGCAAACACCTGGCTGGTAATGTAGGAGGAAAAATTTTCCTTCACGAATTCCTGAAAGGTTTCGATGGTATAGGCGTCTCCGGAAAGCTCGTCCGTGATCCGATCGCCCCGTTCCAGCCGTATCTTAATGACACGGAGAACTTCTATGGTCCAGTTGATAAATGAAATACTGCTGTATTCCATGGACTCCATCAGCTCATCGATCAGCCTTTTTGATATGACATCAGAACGGGCTGCCTCATCATATAATTCCTGATTCATATGCGCCACTCCTTTTCTGTGTTTTTTCAATGGTTATTTTCCGCGCTGTTTTATCTATTATTATAATTCCCCGTTGAGGAAATTGCAATAAAAACACATTGCTGAAGCAGTTGAAAAATTTATAAAAGTATTGTATTCTGAGAACAGGAAAAATCTGACCAGAAAAGGAGTATGATTATGGGATTAATTAAAGCGGCAATGGGAGCGGCCAGGGGTGTGCTGGCGGATCAGTGGAAAGATTATTTTTACTGTGAATCTATGACTCCGGAGGTGCTGATGAGAAAGGGCCGGAAAAAGATTTCCGGACGTTCCTCCAATAAACACGGTTCCGAAAATTTTATTACAAACGGTTCTGTCATCGCTGTGGCGGACGGGCAGTGTATGCTTATCGTGGAGCAGGGGAAGATCGTGGATATCTGTGCGGAGCCGGGAGAATACCAGTATGATATGTCCACGGAGCCCTCTCTTTTTTGCGGGGATCTGGAGGATAATATTCAGGCAGTATTTGAGAGCATTGGAAAGCGGTTCACATTTGGAGGAGAGACTCCGGTGGATCAGAGGGTTTATTATGTGAATACAAAGGAGCTGGTGGGGAATAAGTACGGAACGCCCAGCCCCATTCCGTTCCGTGTGGTGGATGCCAATATCGGGCTGGACATGGACATTTCGATAAAGTGCTTCGGGGAGTACAGCTACCGCATTGCAAATCCGATCTTATTCTATACGAACGTCTGCGCAAACGTAGAGGACCAGTATCTCAGGGAGGAACTGGACGGTCAGCTGAAATCCGAGCTTATGACAGCGCTGCAGCCCGCTTTTGCAAAAATATCCTCCATGGGAATCCGTTACAGCGCGCTTCCCGCGCATACGGAGGAGCTTGCAGCGGCTATGAACCAGCAGCTGACCGGGAAGTGGAATGAGCTTCGGGGTATTCAGATCGTATCCTTCGGAGTGTCCAGCGTCACAGCATCGGAAAAGGATGAGGCCATGATCAAAGAGCTGCAGAAGAATGCGGCGTTCCGTAATCCGAACATGGCGGCGGCCCAGCTTGTGGGAGCACAGGCGGCGGCGATGCAGGCGGCGGCAAACAATCAGAACGCCGGAGCTGCCATGGCATTCGCGGGGATGAATATGGCTGCGAACGCAGGCGGAATGAACGCGCAGGGCCTTTTTGCCATGGGGCAGCAGGGAACGGGCGCGCAGAATCCGGGGGCTGTGTCCGGGACTCAGTGGAAGTGCGCCTGCGGTCATGTAAACACGGGCAGGTTCTGCAGCGAATGCGGCAGTCCGAAACCGGCGGAGGAAAGCTGGACTTGCGGATGCGGCGCAAGGAATACAGGAAAATTCTGCAGTGAGTGCGGGAAACCAAGGCCGTAACCGCAGTAGATACAGAGGAGATAAAAAATGGCAGCAGTAAATTATAAATGTCCCAACTGTTCGGCGGGGCTGACCTTTGACAGCGGAAGTCAGAAGATAGTTTGTCAATACTGCGGCAGTACCTTTTCCGTGGAGGATCTGGAGGCGATCTATGCACCGGAGGAGCACGCGGAGGACGCGGGGCGTTGGGAGGAATTTCAGCCGGAACAGTGGCAGGACAGGGATATGCAGGGCATGAAGATCTGGAGCTGTCCGTCCTGCGGCGCTCAGATGATCGCGGAGGAGACGGCGGGCGCAGCCATATGTCCCTATTGTGATAATCCCATGATCATGCCCGAACAGTTTGAGGGCATGTATCTGCCGGATTATATCATACCCTTTCAGAAATCCAGGGAGGAGGCAGTTCAGGCCCTGAAAAAGCATTACCTGAACAAGCCCTTTTTGCCGAAAGTATTTCGGGATCAGAATCACATGGAAGAGATCAGGGCGGTTTATGTACCCTTCTGGCTGTTTGATCTTAAGGCGGCGGGGAACTTCCGGTATCAGGGAATACAGACCCGTGTTTATGAATCCGGAGAGTATGAATGCACGGAAAACAGTTTTTATCAGATCATCCGCCGGGGGAAAATGGATTTTGAAAAGATTCCGGTAGATGGCTCGGAGAAGATCGACGACACCATGATGGAGGCTATCGAGCCTTATGATTACCGTGCCTTGGAGCCCTTTAAGCTATCCTATCTTTCCGGCTATCTGGCAAATAAGTACGATGTGGAGCCGGATCAGCTCACGGATCGCGTCCATGAGCGCATGGAGCGGAGCATGAAGAAGAGTTTTCGGGAGACCGTCGGCTTTTACAGTCAGGTGACGCCCCTGCAGGAGAACGTGCATATACATAAAAAAGGCGCGGTGAAGTATGCTCTTTTGCCGGTGTGGTTTTTAAACACCCGCTGGAATGGAAAAACATATTCCTTTGCCATGAACGGACAGACGGGAAAGCTGATCGGCGATCTGCCGATCGGAAAAGACCTGGTGGCGCAGTACTGGCTGAAGCGACACCTGCCGCTGACGGCAGTATTGATGGCGGCGCTGGTTCTTCTTCGCTTTATGGGGGTGATCTGATGAAAAAGATGTTTCGCGTAATTTCCCTGGCTTTTGTGATGCTGTTTGTCACCGGAATAAGGGTGGATGCTCATGGGGATTACTCCTGCCGTGTGATAGATGCCTGTGATCTTTTGACGCAGCAGCAGGAAGAGGAACTGAATGAAAAGCTGGAAGAGATTTATTCTGCCTATAATGCTGACGGAGTGATTCTCATCCTGGACTTTGTTGATGCTGATGAAAGGGAGGCCGCAGCGCTCTTTATGCAGGAATATGACGTCGGGGGCACGGATAATAACGCCATGTGCCTGCTGCATCAGGCGGAAGCGAGAAATGTGTCTTTGGTTTTCCGTGGCGAACTGCAGTATGACTTTGATGAGAAAATACAGGATCTGATGCTGGACGATTGTGTGGAGGAGCTGTCGGAGGATAATTATTTTGAAGCCTATAAGGCGATTATCACGGATTATGAAAAAGGACTGGAGCGTGTGGCCGCAGGAAAGAAGATCCGGCCTATGGATATGGAGGGGGCAGGCGGGTTTGCGGCTTTTCTGCTGAAGGCCTTCCTGATTTCCCTGGCGGCAGCGGCGGTTCCGGTTCTGTGTATGACCCTGTTCCAGAGAAGCCGTATGAAGACCAGCGTGCCGCAGACGAATGCGGACTTCTATACGGAACCGGGTGGCCTTGAGATGGATGTCAGCAGAGATATTTACCTACATACCGCCACCACCAGAATCCATATTAACAGAGACCGCAATACCCATGGGGGAGGCGGCAGAGGCGGCTCTTTTTCTGCGGGCGGCGAGAGCTTTTCAGGCTCCAGCCGGAAGTATTAAACACAGG
>CAZGTY010000036.1:0-17355 GCA_964528895.1 uncultured Blautia sp.
CCGGCGGCGGTTCTTTTGGCGGAATAAAATGTACTGTTTGCGGAGTCCCGGTTTTCCGGGATTTTTTTGTGGTAAAATGAACATACCAGCGGCGGGCAGAAGAAGCGAGGGCCTGCTGCTTATATGAACTGAAGAAAATAGAGGAACAACTTTGAAAAAGGGAGAGAGAAACGGTTATGAAGGACGGAAAGAAATATCAGCTTATAGCCCCGGCGATCATCTGGCTGTTGGGAATTGTCCAGATCGTCCGGTATGTCGTGCTTGGAAATGCTGCTGCCCTGGTTACGGTGACGCTATTGGAGGTATTGTTTGCACTGATTGCTTTAGGGGCGTACAGAGGCAGGCTTCCTGCGCTTTTGCTCCTTGTGGGAGCAGGGGCGGGAGTATGCGGTTTTTTTACCAATTACAGCGAGACGACGCATTTTAATATGATCTATAATATTCAGGCTGTGGTGGCGGCGCTCGGCGGCGCGGCCGGTACGGTTTTTATACTGTGCAAAAAGAAGCGTCCCTGCAGGGGATGGATCACGCCCGTGGCGACGGCGCTTGCGGTCATGGTGGCTTTCGCCGGATTCTGGGGACTCAGCTTCAAAAGCGTCCGGAGCCGGCAGGAAGCAAAAGGCGAAATCTGGGGAGTCCCGGCGAAATTTGACAGCGGGGAGGCCACAGAGCAGGGAACTCTTGAGGAACTGACCTACGATACAAAGGCCTATGCCACAGATGAACGGGATGTGAAAAAATCCGCGTGGATCTATCTGCCGGCAGGCTATGACGCAGGTAAAGAGTATAACATCCTTTACCTCATGCACGGCACAGGGGACGATGAGAAATACTGGCTGATAACCAATCCGGAAAATAAAACCATGTTGGATCAGATGATCGAACAGAAGATAATCGATCCTCTGATTGTGGTGACGCCTACCTTTTATGTAGAGGATGACTGTATGGACGGACTGGATGCGCTGACCTATTCCTTCCGGGAGGAGCTCAGAAATGATCTGATGCCCGCCGTGGAAAGCAGATATTCCACATATGCGAAGAGCTGTGATGAGAGCGGCTTTTCAGGCAGCAGGGATCACAGGGCCTTCGCGGGGCTTTCCAGGGGCGCGGTTACTACGATCCACTCGGTTATCTGCGGAAGTCTGGATTATTTCTCCTGGTTCGGCACCTTCAGCGGAAGCCGCACCAGCGCGGATTATTATAAAGAAAAGCTCGATACGGAAGAATATAAGGATCTGCCCATTCATTACTGGTATATAAGCTCAGGGACATTCGATTTTGCGCTGCCCGGCCAGCTCCAGGACTATAAGGGCCTTCTGGAGACGGAGCCCAGGATGCAGGAAGGCGCGAACATTTCTTTTGATGTATATCCAATGCGTTATCATTCCGCGGGAAACTGGCATATATCCCTGTATAATTGCCTGCAGAACATATTTACTGACGGATATTGACCGGAGAGACGGAGGACTGGAGAACGGCAGAAGGAAAACGGCATTTCGCAGAAATATAGAAACAAATTACGCTAAAAATTCAACACTTTGCGTAAGAAAAAGTTTGGAAATAAATTAAATGATATAATATTGCACAAATTGAATAAAAGAATTGTATGTTTTTTGTCAAAGGAGGAAGGGAAAGAATGAAAACCAAGCAGGCTTTTAACCCCTATATGCCAAGCTGGGAGTATGTTCCGGACGCAGAGCCGCATGTTGTAGGGGACCGCGTGTATGTGTATGGATCACATGATATCTTTAATGGATTGAATTTCTGCCTCGGTGATTATGTGTGCTGGTCCGCGCCTGTGGACGACCTCGGCAACTGGACATATCACGGTGTGATTTTTAAGAGGTCTCAGGATCCGGCGGCGCCCCGTATCCGTCTGACCAACGGGCTGGCGGCGCCGGACATGGTGCAGGGGCCGGACGGGAGATTTTACCTGTATTACTTTATGGGCGGCACAAAGATGATCTCCGTGGCTGTCTGTAATGAGCCGGCCGGGAAATACGAGTTTTACGGTTATGTAAAATACAGTGACGGGACGCCCATTGGCAAGAAGAACGAGCCATTCCAGTTTGACCCGGGATGTCTGATGGATGAGGACGGACGCTTATACCTCTACACAGGCTTCGCTTTTGGTGGGAATCCCATCCTTCTGGATGGATCAAAGCCCACGGAGCACGGGCCTATGTGGTTTGAGATCGACACCAGTGATATGCTCACCGTCACCTCCGGCGATGAGATTCATTATATGGGCGTGCTGACAGGCGAAGAAGCAAAGGGAACGCCCTATGAGGAGCAGCCCTTCGGAGAAGCCAGCTCCATGCGTAAATTTAATGGAAAATATTATTTTATTTATTCTTCGTTGAACAGCCATAATCTCTGCTATGCGGTGAGCGATAAGCCGAATGCGGATTTCCAGTACGGCGGTATCCTGGTAAGCTGCGGGGACATCGGTCTCCCGGGCGTACCGGACGTGCGGCATGCCCGCATGAGTACCGGAAATACCCACGGAAGTCTGATCGAAATCAACGGCAAATACTACATATTCTATCACCGCCACAGCAACCGCAAACAGTCGTCCAGACAGGGGATGGCCGAGGAGATCCGCTTTGAGGACGGGAAATTTTATCAGGCGGAAATGACCTCCTGTGGACTGAACGGCGGGCCGCTGGCGGGAAAAGGAAATTATCCCACCAGTATCGCATGCAATGTTTACGGAAAGGACGGGACACGTTTCCTGAGCATGATCAAGCATCCGAAGAAAAACACCCCGTTTATCACGCAGGACGGCGGCGACCGGGAAAGCGGCCCGGAGCAGTATATTTCCAATATGTGCGACGGCGCGCTGGCGGGTTTCAAGTATTTTGATCTGACCAATACGAAAAAAATCCGCGTCAATGTGAAGGGTAAAGCAAGCGGCACCTTAAATATCAGTACCGAGGAGAATGGAGCGCCGGTGGCGAAGGTGGAAATTAAGCCCACCAGGGATGTTCACGGCTTTGTGGCGGATCTGAATGCGCCGGGAGAAAAACAGGCGTTGTTCTTCCGGTTTGAAGGAAAGGGAAGCTTTGATTTTATTTCATTTGACCTGAAATAAAGCTGTCATAAATAACACATGCGCATGAAAGGAAAAAGAACATGACTAATCAGAAAAAGAGCATTTGGGACAGTCCTTTGACCAGTTCCAATATTAAATCGACAGAAGTAAAAATGCCGGAAATGCTGATCGGTTATTTTATCGGCCCCTTCGGAGCCCTTCTCTCCTCCGGTATTTTCACCAGTATTCTTCAGGGATATTTTACGGATGTCCTGAAGCTGAACCTGACGTTTTTGACGGCGCTGCAATTGTTTTCCACGATCCTTATTGTTGCGGCAAACCTGGTAGTGGGCCAGCTGATCGAGCGCACCAGGACAAAGGCCGGGAAAGCGCGGCCGTGGATTCTTTTGTCCGCGCTGACCCTGTCGATAGCCAGTGTTTTGATGTTTATAGTTCCCTTTAAGAGCGAGGGAGCCAGGATGGTATGGGTTGCCATCGCCTATAATTTATTTTACTCTGTAGCATATCCGATTTATAATACGGCGAATTCCACTCTGGTACCCGTATCGACCAGAGACAGCCAGAAGAGGGGTGCGTTGGCGTCCTTCACCAATGTGGCCGGCCTGGGCGTTATGGGCGCGGGATCCATGGTATTTCCGATTCTTGTATCCTTTGCCCTGAAGGAGGATCAGCGGCTGTGGTTTGTCGCCATGCTTGCAATTGCTATTTTCAGCGCGCTGACCATTTATCTTCAGTTTAAATTTACCCGTGAGCGTGTAACTGAGGAGCTGATGGAATCCGGCGGGAGCGCGGCGGAGGATGCTGGGAAGGCTGTCTCCATGGGAGAACAGTTTAAAGCGGTTACCGGCGAAAAAATGTGGTGGATCGCCATTGTATTCTACATGCTTTTCCAGTGGAGCGGCGCATTGAAAAACGGTTCCATGATCTATTTCTGTAAATGGGTAATGGAAAATGGCGGAAATGAAGCTGCATGGGGCGGTTTTCAGTCCATCCTGGCCATCATGGGGGCGATCCCCATGGCTGTGGCAGCCATATTTGTGGTGCCGCTGGCGAACAAATTCGGAAAACGCATGGTTATTTTTGTGGGCATGATCGTGGGCGCCATCGGCGGAGTTATTGCAGGTATGGGCGGCGGAGCTCTGGTTCCCACTGCTTTGGGCGTGGCCATAAAATGTCTCGGCTCTTCGCCGGCTGCCTATTTGATCCTGGCTATGCTCGCGGACGTTATTGACCACATAGAATTCACGAGAGGCTTCCGGACGGACGGTCTTACCATGAGTATTTACAGCTCCATCATGGTTGCTGGAACTCCGATCATGAACGCTGTTCTGAGCGCGGTTTTGAATGGCAGCGGATATGATCAGAACGCAAGCCTTGCCCTTGGTAAGGCGGCTCAGAGCGTAGGCACGCAGGTAGCAATCGGTTCCTGCTATATCTGGGTTGAGACCGCAGCCTATGCGATCTGCGCAGTCCTGATCTTTATGTTCACTGTAGAAAAAGATCTTGTGGAGGAGCAGAAGCAGCTGAAGGCAAGGAAAAAATAAGGAAAAAATGATTCATCCTGCATCATGACGGCATTGCATTATTTACTGAAAAATGCTAAGATTAATGAAATAGGATGATGAATATGACCGAATGAAAATAAGCATCTGCCTATTTGGCGGGTGCTTATTTAATTACAGGTAATTGCCTGGCAGTATAGGATTTCCGGCGGCAGGCATTGTGAAAGGGGATCTGCATGATACGGATTGCGGTAGTGGAAGATGATAAAGAGTATGCGGAGAAATTACAGAGTTATCTGGAGAAATATGAAAAGGAGAAGGGGGAAAAAATAAGAACCCGGTATTTTCAGGATGGGGAAGATATCGCCATCGACTATAAATGCAATTTCGATATCATTCTTATGGACATTGAGCTGCAGTTTATGGACGGCATGACGGCTGCAGAAAAGATCCGTGAGCTGGATGATGAGGTGGTGATTATTTTTATCACCAATATGCCTCAATATGCGATGAAGGGCTATATGGTAGACGCCCTGGACTATGTGCTCAAACCGCTGTCATATTTTGCCTTCTCGCAGAAAATAGACCGTGCCCTGACCAGATTGGAACGCCGCAAAAAGAAGTATATTGTCATTTCCGTCAAGGGCGGAATGAAGAAACTGGAGGTATCGGGGATCCGTTATGTGGAGGTGAGGGATCACGATCTGATCTATCATACGGCCGGCGGGGATTATGAGACGAAGGGCTCCATGAGAGAAGTGGAGGCCAGCCTTGAGGGGGAAGGCTTTTCCCGCTGTAATAAATGCTATCTGGTAAATCTGGAGCATGTAGACGGGATACAGGGTAATGACCTGCTCATCGGAACGGATGTGATTCAGGTAAGCCGCGCCCGGAAAAAGGAACTGATGAATCAGTTGAATAATTATATGAACGAGGTAAGTAAGTAATGAAAGCTACCTGGATAGATCCTCCCGGCTTTCTCTACGCATCAGCCTATGTGATCGCTGTGGCGTGTTTTACGATCTTTATTCAAAAATCGCCCTTAAAACGAAAAAAAAGGATTCCCTGTCTGTTTCTGATGGTGATTCTCCCTGCATTTATGGTGGTCACGAACGGCGTGGAGCAGGGTGTGTTCCTGCTGTGCGCGGCGCTTGAGTTCGGGATGCTCTATGGCATGGTGTATTTTGCAAATGATCTGGATGCGGTCAGCGCCATGTATTATGCGTGCCATTTGTTTATCATCGGGGAATTCTGCGCTTCGCTGGAATGGCTGCTGTGCTATTTTATCACTGGCGGAGGCGGAACGGTTCAGCCTGCTCCCATTCAGATGTTTTCTCTGGTGATCATCTATATTCTGGTATTTGCGGCTATTTTCGGCATCGGAAAAAAAGTATACAATATGCAGACGGATGTGACAATCACCCGCAGGGAGATGGGGACGACATTTTTAATCTCGCTTGTCATATATTCCATAAGCAATTTAAGCTATGTGCCGGTAAATACGCCCTTTTCCGCACAGCTTCCCAGGGAGATTTTCAATATCCATACGTGGGTGGATCTGGGAGGACTTGCGATCCTGTTTGCATATCACGCTCAGCTTATGGAGCTGCAGATGAAGGTGGACTTTGACAATATGCAGAACATCCTGGATATGCAGTATGCCAATTATCAGATATCGCAGAAAAGCGTGGATATGGTAAACAGGAAATATCATGATCTGAAGCATCAGATTATGATATTGCGGGAAGAATTCGGGTCGAAGGACGCACTGCAATACCTGGATAAAATGCAGAGCGAGATCGAAGCTTATGAAGCTCAGAATAAGACGGGAAATAAAGTACTGGATACGATCCTCACAGGGAAAAGCCTGTACTGTCAGCAGAATGACATTAAGCTGACGGTGGTGGCAGATGGAAGCCTTTTAAATTTTATGGACATTATGGATATCAGTTCCCTGTTTGGGAATGCGCTGGACAATGCTATCGAGAGCGTGGGAGCTATACAGGATAAGGAGAAACGGCTGATCCATTTGACGATTACCCGGAAAAAGTGCTTTGTCCGGATCCGAATTGAAAACTGTTACGGCGGTGAGCTGGATTTTCAGAACGGACTTCCTCAGACCACAAAAAAGAACCGGAATTATCATGGCTATGGACTGAAAAGTATTAAAGGCACCGTTCAGAAATATAATGGTTCGGTGACGATCGAGGCGAAGGACGGATGGTTTGAGCTGCGTATTCTGATACCCATCGGTGTAGGACAGGAAAAATAGAAATATAATAACAAGGAGACCCAGGGGATAAATGAAACAGATTTTTTGGATATGGTATCCCGGCGATATGGAATTGTATCATGCTATGAAACAGAATTTCAGCCGGGTGGAGAGAGGATTTGGCTGGCCCGCGTTTTGGAAAAGCGAGGGCTTCCGTCACAGAGTGGCGTTTCGGAGGACTTATCATCTGGAAAGAGAGACCAGCTTCTGTGTGTACTCAGATTCCACGGGATTCGTATTGGCAGGCAAAAGAAAATATCCCTTTGGCCGGCAGGTGATCTGTCCGCCGGGGGAAACGGAGATCTCCGTCCATGCGGGATGTATTGAAGAGTTTCCAAGCATTTATGTAGAAGGAGAGATCATCTGTTCCGACGGGGAATGGAGGGTGGAGGACTACGAGAATCCCCCGGTACCCGTGGGATACAGCAGATATTTTACCAGGCCGGATCAGCGGCCGTCCCGCTGGGAATACGCGGAAAAAATATATCATCCGGTAAGCGTAAAGGCCTGTAACGGAGGCCTGCTCTGTGAGTTTGAAACAGAGCTGACTGCGCAGATCGAGGTGACGTTAAAAAAGGGACGGCGTCCCGTTCGCGTATACTGCGGCGAGTCACGGGAAGAGGCGCTGGATAAGGAGTACTGTTATTGCAGCTGGTTGACCTGCCCGGATACGGGGAGGACGCCGCGGTGTGCCGTGCGCTTTGCGTTTCTTGAGGGAATTTCGGAAGGAGAGGCGCAGGTCAGAGCGCTGCATCAATATGTGGACATTCCGGTAAAGGCGGAATTCTCCAGCTCCGATCCGATGCTGAACGCCATTTGGAAAGCGGCATGTCACACATTCCGTCTCTGCAGCGGCATATTTTTTATTGACGGTGTGAAGCGCGACAGATGGATCTGGGGCGGAGATGCCTATCAGAGCCTTTTTGTAAATCAGTATCTTATGGCGGATCGTGATATTAACCGCCGCACATGGCTGGCGCTTCGGGGAAACGATCCCATGACCACTCATGTCAATACCATTGTGGATTATACGCTGTTCTGGATCCTGGGGGTGCAGGCGCATTATGAGGCATATGAGGATCGGCTGTTCCTTGAGCAGATATATCCGAAAATGCGTACCACGATGGAATTCTGCGAAGGCCAGCTGGATGAACACGGCTTTATTACAGGCCGGGATAAGGACTGGATCTATATTGACTGGGCCGATCTGGATAAGGACGGCCCTGTCTGCGCGGAGCAGATGCTTCTGGCGCGGTGCTGGAAGACGATGGCGGATATGAGTCGGGCAGCGGGCGCGCCCTGGGAGGCGTATCAGGAAAAATACAATGCCCTGGAAAAACAGATTCAGAGTTATTACTGGGATGAGGAGAAAGGAGCTTATATCGATTCCTTTACTTCGGGGAGGCGGAAGGTCACCCGCCATGCCAATATTTTTGCCATATTATTTGAGATCGCAGACGGAGAAAAGCAGCGTTCTATTGTGGAGAATGTTCTGGATAATCCGGAAATTCCCCGGATTACCACGCCGTATTTCCAGTTTTATGAGCTGGAAGCGCTCTGCAGGCTTGGCCGTCTCGGACAGGTTATGGACAGGATCCGGAATTACTGGGGAGGTATGCTGAAACGGGGCGCAGTGACGGTCTGGGAGGAATTCGACCCGGATGCGCCGGTGGAGGAGCAGTACGATATGTATGGCGACCGCTTCGGGAAGAGCCTCTGCCATGCGTGGGGCGCCAGCCCCATTTATCTGCTGGGGCGTTATTTTATGGGGATACGGCCCCTCTGTCCGGGCGGCAGGGAGTTTCTGGTGGAGCCTCATCCGGAATATTTTGACAGGCTTGACTGTCGGTTCCCTGTGGGAGAAGGACTGGTACAGATCCGGTGGGACGGAAAGGAGTTGCATGTTCAGACTGACCGGGAGGGAGGCGTTTTGCGGATGCCCGGGCAGGAGGACCGGTCGCTCAGGCCACGGGAGGTTTTTTCAGTATCTCCCGGAATATCCGGATGATGGGATGAAAATCAGAAGGATATGGAATTATTAATAGCTTATGAGGGGGCTGCTGCTTGCAGCCTCTTTCGTATTTGGACTGGCGACTTGCCTATAAAAATCAGCCTGAATCAGAAATTATTGTGCAATCTGTAGATTTTCGGGCGTAATCGGATAGCCGGGGCCATTGCAAACGTCAATAATTACCGATATAATAAAAGGTAATAATTGATAAGGAGCGTGAAAAATTTGGATATCAGGGAAACAGTTAAAAAAATGAATCTTGAGGAAAAATGCTATCTTTTATCCGGAAAGGATTTCTGGCAGACCCGTTCTGTGGAGCGTCTGGGCGTTCACAGCATCACCCTTTCCGACGGGCCTCACGGTGTGCGTAAACAGATGGGCGAGGGAGATCAGCTCGGTTTAAATCCCAGCTATCCGGCGACCTGCTTTCCTACGGCTGCGACTATTGCCAACAGCTGGGATACAGCCCTGGGGGAAGAGGTCGGAAAGTGTCTTGGCGAGGAGGCGGCATCCCAGGAGGTAGCAGTGCTTCTGGGACCGGGGCTGAATATTAAGAGAAGTCCTCTCTGCGGACGTAATTTTGAGTATTTTAGTGAGGATCCTTATCTGGCAGGAAAAATGGCTGCCGCCTATGTCCGGGGTATTCAGTCAGAGGGCGTTTCGGCATGTCCGAAGCATTTTGCGGTGAATTCCCAGGAGCTCCGCCGGATGGCCAGCGATTCCGTATTGGACAAGCGGACACTGCGGGAAATTTACCTGACGGGATTTGAAATTGCAGTGAAGGAAGGTCATGCGAAATCCATTATGTCCTCCTACAATCGGGTAAATGGCGTATATGCCAATGAGAATGAGCATCTGCTTCAGGAGATCCTGCGGGATGAGTGGGGGTTTGACGGCTTTGTAGTTTCCGACTGGGGAGCATCCAACGACCACACTATGGGCGTGGAAGCGGGCTCGCATCTGGAGATGCCCTCCACAGGCGGCGATTCCGATGAAGAGCTCATAAACGCTGTGAAGGCCGGGAAAATCAGCGAGGAACAGATAGATAAACGTGTGGAGGAACTTCTCGAGGTGGTTCTTCCTCTGTATGAAAACATTCAGCGGACAAAGGATCGGAAATTTGATGTGGACGCGCACCATAAAACGGCCCGGAAGGCGGCGGAGGAGAGTATCGTGCTTCTGAAAAACGCGAATCATGTGCTTCCCCTGAAGGCAGGGACAAAGGTGGCGGTCATCGGTGATTTTGCACAGACTCCCCGCTATCAGGGCGCAGGCTCATCTGTGGTAAATCCCACCAGACTGGAGTCTGCCGTGGATGTGATTGGAAGCTTCCCGTTGGAACAGGTCGGCTTTGCACCTGGATACCACAGAACGGGAAAAGCAGATCCGGAATATGAGCAGGAGGCCGTCGAGCTGGCAAAGAAGGCGGAAGCGGTGCTGCTTTATATTGGCCTGGATGAGATTTCCGAGTCGGAGGGGCTGGATCGTCCGCATATGCGGCTTCCCGAGAACCAGCGCTCTCTTTTGAAAAAGGTGGCGGAAGCGAATAAGCATGTGATCGCAGTGATTT
This sequence comes from uncultured Blautia sp., assembly GCA_964528895.1. Lineage (GTDB taxonomy): Bacteria > Bacillota > Clostridia > Lachnospirales > Lachnospiraceae > Blautia_A. The sequence continues at coordinate 10,411 of CAZGTY010000036.1, forward strand.
CCGGAGGATCCTCCATTGAGATGGATTGGATCGGCTGTTGTGAGGCCGTCATTCATGGTTATCTGGGAGGACAGGCCGGCGCGTCCGCCATGCTCCGGGCAATTGTGGGGGAGATCAATCCCTCCGGCAAGCTGAATGAGACGTACCCTTTGAAGTACGCGGATATGCCCTCCGCGCCCTATTTCCCCGCAAAAGAAAGAAACGCGGAATATAGGGAGGGATTGTATGTAGGCTATCGCTATTTTGAGACGGTGAACAAACCGGTTCGTTTTCCATTCGGCTTTGGGCTGAGTTATACGGAATTTGCATACAGCGACCTGAAGACTTCGGAAAAGGAGGCTTCCTTTACTCTGACCAACACGGGAAAGGCAGACGGCGCCGAAGTGGCGCAGCTCTATGTCAGCGCCATGTGCGGGGGCGTGTACCGTCCGGCAAAGGAGCTGAAGGGCTTCACAAAGGTATTTTTAAAGGTGGGAGAGTCAAAGCGGGTCACCATCCCTCTGGATGATAAGGCTTTCCGGTACTTTAATACGGATACAAACCGCTTTGAGGTGGAATCCGGCGAGTACCGTATACTCATCGGAGCAAGCTGCGCGGACATCCGCCTTACCGGTTCGGTTCAGGTGGAGGGAACCAAAGCAGAGCTGCCCGCAAATACCGGCAAACTTCCCTCTTATGAAAAAGGGGAGATCCAGAAGGTATCGGACGCGGAGTTTAAGACTCTCCTCGGCCGCGAGATACCGGACGGGAAGTGGGGAGGCGTGTTGGACCGCAACGACGCCATCTGTCAGATGTATTACGCGAAAAGCTCTCTCGCCCGTCTGGTCTACCGGATCATAAACGGAAAGCTGAATAAAAGCATGAAGAAGGGTACGCCGGATTTAAATCTGATGTTCATTTACAATATGCCCTTCCGCGGAATCGGAAAAATGTCGGGAGGACTTTGCAGTCAGGAGATGGTGGATGGTATTGTGAATGTGGTAAACGGCCATCTGTTCGGCGGCTTAAAGGTGATTATCGGCGGATTTTTTCGCCAGCGCAGGACAGGAAAAAAAGCAGACTGCATGAAGTGATTTTCCGCGTGAAAAGGGCGGAGGCAGCCTTCTCTTTGTTATACACTTGCGAAGGAGAGTACACCATGCTATAATGAGAGCCGGAGATATTTTGAGTGAAGCAATGAGAAAGTATCAGGTGATTTTGTGGAAAAAGTAAAACGACAGCGTCAATCGGCTCTTTTATCTGTACCCGAAAGCAAGGCCCGAAAAGGGAAATCGGATTATTACGACTATAATCTGGTGGCGGTGGTCGTACTGCTGACCTGCTTCGGACTGATCATGTTATACAGTACCAGCGCGTATATGGCGGAGCTGAACTTTAATGATGATATGTATTATTTTAAGCGTCAGGCGCTGATCAGCTTTGTATGTATCATTGCCGCCATAATGATATCTATGATCGATTATCATATTCTTACGCATTTTATAGGGATTATTTATGGCCTGGCCGTGGTGCTGATGATACTGGTAAAAACGCCGCTGGGCGTAACTGCCAATGGCGCGAGACGGTGGCTGGGGATCGGCCCCATACAGTTTCAGCCCTCGGAGCTGGCGAAGATCGCAGCCATTGTAAGTTTGTCGTATATGATCGTGAAGATGGGGAAGCAGGTCCGGACACTGAAGGCCTGTATGGTTCTGGGGAGCATGGGCGCGCTGCTCGCGCTGATCACATATGTTTTTACGGATAACTTAAGCACTGCCATCATTATTTTCTGTATCACTGCGGGGCTGATCTTTATCGCGCATCCCCAGCTGAAGCCATTCCTGATCATATTTGCGGTGGCTGCGGTGCTGGTAGTTGCTTTTGTACTGTTGCTGTCGGGAAGCATGGAGACCAGTACGAATTTCCGTATACGGCGAATCCTGGTGTGGCTCCACCCGGAGGATTATGCTTCCGGCGACGGCTATCAGACCCTTCAGGCGCTGTACGCCATCGGTTCCGGCGGCCTTCTGGGGCGGGGGCTGGGAAACAGTATCCAGAAGCTTGGAAGTGTGCCGGAGGCCCAGAACGATATGATCTTTTCCATCGTGTGTGAGGAACTGGGTATTGTAGGGGGCATCATCGTGCTCCTGATGTTTGCCTATCTTTTGTACCGGCTGTTCTTTATCGCGCAGAATGCGCCGGATATGTTCGGCTCTCTGATGGTCAGCGGCATTTTTATTCATATTGCCTTGCAGGTGATCTTTAATATCGCCGTTGTGGTGAACCTGATGCCGAATACGGGTGTCACCCTGCCGTTTATCAGCTATGGAGGAACGTCCATCCTTTTTCTTATGGCGGAAATGGGCCTGGCCTTAAGTGTGGCCCGCCAGATCAGGTTCCAGGAACCGGAGCTTCTGCTATAGAATTCTCATGAAAGAATCAGGCATAAAAGACGGAAATTCTATTGACAAATGCCTGTACAGGTTCTATACTTTTTCACATCAAGAAGTCCGCATGGATAAAAGGAGAGGGAACAATGCTTGAGAAAATTAAAGAATTTCTTCAGGACAGTCTGGATATCGATCCGGAGGAAGTAACGCTGGATTCGAGCTTTAAAGATGATCTGGGCGCAGATTCTCTGGATCTGTACGAAATGTTATGCGAAATGGAAACAGAATACGGAATCGATCTTCCGCCGGAAGAGCTGGAGGATTGCCAGACAGTCGGAGATTTTATTGAATATCTGAAGGACAAGGGCATCGAGGAGTAATTGTTCATTTCCTGGAAAGCTGTTGCCATGAGAAAACCATCAGTGGTATAATGCAAGCGTTAAAATATCCTGCACACGTTGCCGTTTATTTTAACGCTTTTGTCATTCCAAAGGATCCGGGCGGGGCGGGAGCCCATGGACTTCGGATTCTTACAGGTAAGTAAAAATAAAAACAGGAGAAATAGAAAAATGTCGAAATTGAGAACCAGATTTGCTCCAAGCCCCACGGGAAGGATGCATGTGGGGAATTTAAGAACAGCCTTATATGCGTATCTGATCGCCAAGCATGAAGGAGGAGATTTTATCCTTCGCATTGAGGATACGGATCAGGAGCGCTATATGGAAGGGGCTGTGGAAATCATCTACCGCACGCTGGAAAAGACGGGCCTTGTGCATGATGAGGGCCCGGACAAGGACGGCGGCGCAGGCCCCTATGTGCAGAGCGAGCGTCAGGCGTCCGGTATTTATCTGGAATATGCGAAAAAGCTCATTGAGCAGGGAGATGCGTATTATTGCTTCTGCAGGCAGGAGGAGCTGGAAACCATGAAGCGGGTAGTGGCTGGAAAGGAAATTTCCATCTACGATAAACGCTGCCTTGACCTGCCGAAGGCGGAGGTGGAGCGGCGTCTGGCGGCAGGAGAGCCCCATGTGATCCGCTTTAATATGCCTGCGGAGGGAACCACCACCTTTCAGGATGTCATTTACGGAGATATTACGGTAAATAATGAGGAGCTTGAGGATCTGATCCTGATCAAGTCCGACGGTTACCCCACCTATAATTTTGCAAATGTGATCGACGATCATCTTATGGGGATCACCCATGTGGTCAGAGGAAACGAGTATCTTTCCTCAGCGCCGAAGTACAATCGTATCTATGAGGCGTTCGGCTGGGATATTCCGGTGTATGTTCACTGCCCTCTGATCACCAATGAGGAACATCAGAAGCTGTCCAAGCGTTCCGGCCACTCTTCTTATGAGGATCTGGTGGATCAGGGCTTTCTGACGGAGGCCATTGTGAATTTTGTCGCGCTTCTCGGATGGTGCCCCCAGGAAAACCGTGAGATATTTTCCCTTCCGGAGCTGGTGGAAGCGTTTGACTACCATCATATGAGCAAATCGCCGGCGGTTTTTGATCTGACCAAGCTTCGCTGGATGAATGGCGAATATATTAAGAAAATGGATCCGGAGGCCTTTTATGAGATGGCGCTGCCTTATATGAGGCAGGCGCTGAAAAAGGACTTTGATTTTAAAAAGATCGCGGCTATGGTGCAGACCAGGATCGAGGTATTCCCGGATATTCCCGCACTGATCGATTTCTTTGAGGAGGTGCCGGAATATGATGCTTCCATGTACCGCCATAAAAAGATGAAAACTACGGAGGAGTCATCTCTGGCAGTTCTGAAGGAGACGCTTCCCATCCTGGAGGCGCAGGAGGACTATTCCAATGATCCCCTGTATGGCGCTTTGAGCGCTTTCGTACAGGAAAAGGGTTATAAGAATGGTTATGTAATGTGGCCCCTCCGCACTGCCGTATCAGGAAAGCAGATGACCCCTGCCGGAGCCACGGAGATCATGGAAATCATCGGAAAAGAAGAAACCGTTCGGAGGATCAAAGCTGCCATAGAGAAATTAAGCTGAGGGACAGCATAATAATATGAAAAGAAACCCGTCTCAGGAACAGGCGATCGCCCACCTGTCAGGGCCCATGATGGTCCTGGCAGGCCCCGGTTCGGGGAAAACATCCGTTATTGTGGAAAGAACTGCATATTTGCTTAAGGAGGGGAAGGTACCGGCTTCCTCTGTTCTTGTTGTGACCTTTTCCAGAGCGGCAGCCAGGGAGATGCGGGAGCGGTTTTTAAGGTTTACCGGGGAGCCCGGTACGCAGGTGACCTTCGGAACCTTTCACGGAGTGTTTTATGGCATTTTAAAGCACGCATATCATCTGAATGGGAGCAATATTCTTTCGGAGGAGGAGAAATACAGGATCATCCGGGAGCTGACGAACACCTATGGAGGTGATCTGGCGGGGGAGGAGGATTTACCGGAGGAGCTGGCAAGGGAGATCAGCTTGGTGAAGGAAAACCGGATCCCCATGGAACACTATTATTCCTCCTGCTGCCCGGACGAGGTGTTCCGCCGGATCTATAAGGGTTATACGGATACCTGCCGCGCCCGGCGCAAGCTGGATTTTGACGATATGCTCCTGTATTGCTATGAGTTGTTTGTAAAACAGCCGGATATTCTGGCTGCCTGGCAGAGGAAATTCCGGTATATCCTGGTGGACGAATTTCAGGATATCAATCAGCTTCAGTATGATATTGTACGGCTTCTGGCCGCCCCGGAGGATAATCTTTTTATTGTGGGGGATGATGACCAGTCCATTTATCATTTCCGTGGGGCAAAGCCGGAGATCATGATGAATTTCAGCCGGGATTATCCTTCCGCAAAAAGGGTACTGCTGGATGTGAATTACCGGTGCAGTCCGGAAATCATCGAAACGGCCATGAAGCTGATCGGAAAAAATAAAAGGCGTTTTCGAAAAAAGATATCCACTCCCAATGAGACGCAGAGAAAGGTAGAATGCAGGGCCTTTTTAAATCCCGGCGAGGAGTACGCCGCTGTGGTGGGCCAGCTGAAAATGAGGCTGGAAAAGGGGGAGGAGCTGGAGAATACGGCTATTCTTTTCCGGACCAATCAGGAGGCGGAGGGATTGGTGGGAACGTTCATGGAGTATCAGGTTCCCTTTACCATGAAGGATACCCTGCCGAACCTGTTTCATCACTGGATATGCAGAAATATGCTTGCTTATCTGCATTTGGCTGCGGGCGACCGGAAAAGAGGGACCTTTTTGGAGGTCATGAACCGTCCGAATCGTTATATTGCGCGGGAGGCGCTGCTTTCGGGACGTGAGGTTTCCTTTGGCCGGCTGCGGGAGTTTTATAAGGGGAAGGACTGGATGTGCGACCGGATCGACACGCTGGAGACGCACCTTCGGATACTCTCCGGGCTCGCACCCTATGCCGCCATAAATTTTATTCGGAAGGGAATGGGGTATGAAGAGTACTTGCATGAATACGCAAGGTATCGTAAAATAAAACCGGAGGAACTGGATGAGGTGTTGAACCGGATTATGGAAAGCGCGAAAGGGATGAAGTCGCTGGAGGAATGGGAGGCATACATAGAGGATTATACGGAAAAGCTTCAGGAGCAGGCCCAGAAGCAGAAGGACAGGCGGGAGGGCGTTACGGTGTCCACTCTTCATGGGGTGAAAGGGCTGGAGTATGACCGCGTGTATATTCTCAATGTAAATGAAGGGAGCATTCCTTATAAGAAAGCGGTTCTTCCCGATGCGCTGGAGGAGGAGCGCCGCCTGTTCTATGTGGGAATGACGCGGGCAAGGAAGGAATTATGCCTGTATCATGTGAAGCATCAATATGAAAAGGAGCGGGAACCATCCCGTTTTTTAAAGGAGGCAGGAGTATGAATGCAGTAATTTATTTTACAGAGATTCCGGAGCGCTGCCGGGGAAACAAGAGTATGGAGCACATGATCGGAGAGAAGCTTTTGGAGGAAGGGCTGAGGAAGGAATATGGCCGTGATCTGGCCTTTGAACCCAGGGCGGCGGGGGAGCACGGGAAGCCTTTTTTTACGCTTCAGCCGGGGATTCACTATAATATCACTCATTCCGGCAAATATGCCGCCTGCATTATGGCAGGGGAAGAGGTGGGGATTGATATTCAGGAGCACCGGGAGGTAAATATGGAGCTGATGCTGGGAAGAATGGTCCCGGCAAATATGGAGAGGGAGATCCTGGATGCAGATGAGCCCCGGAAGGCTTTTTTTGCTCAGTGGGTACTGCGGGAGGCGTATATCAAATGGACGGGGGAGGGCCTTTCCAGGGATCTGCATACCATTCCCATGGAGGAGGGCTATTCTATGATGCTGGATCTGGAGCCGGGGTACAGCGGCGCGGTCTGGTCCAATGATATTCTGGATATCCGCTGGGTGTATACGGAGGTGACCCTGCCCTGAGCATTTATGTCCGGCAGAGGCTTTTAGAGGGATACTGCAGTGCAGTGTCCCTCTTTTTTGGGTGTGGTGAGGGGTCAAAACCGTCCGCCCGGAGCCATATGTCGCGCTGCACGGCCATGTCTGTTCATTAAGCGGCCGACAACTTTTTCAACGCCGGCCCAATG
>CAZGTY010000036.1:17455-23577 GCA_964528895.1 uncultured Blautia sp.
TTTGTTCTTGTACTAAAAAAACGGCGGTTACATATATTAAATGTAAAGGAGGGAAGCCCATGGATGCCAGTCAGATTCAGGATCTGTTTTCGGGAAATATCCGGCAAATGCTGGTGGAGGCCAGACCGGACTATGAAAGACTGTACGAAATTCGTCTGAGGGTGGGGCGGCCATTATTCCTGATCTTTGACGAAGGAGAATGCTTTCTCCGGAGAAAGGGATGCGAACCATATATGGTCACACAGGAGGACCTGAAAGAAACGCTGGAATATGTAAGCGGATATTCGCTCTATGCGTACGAGGATGAAATCCGGCAGGGATATTTAAGCGTCCGGGGCGGACACCGGGTGGGCGTCACAGGAAAAGTGATTTTGGACGGGAACCGGATCCGGGGAATGAAATACATTTCCTGCATCAACGTAAGACTTGCCCACCAGAAGCCCGGATGCGCAGACCCGGTGATGCCCTATATACATACGAAAAACGGGCCAAGGCACACCCTGATCATCTCACCGCCCAGGTGCGGAAAAACCACGATCCTGAGAGACGTGATCCGCCAGGTGAGCAATGGATACGGCGATGTGGAGGGCCTTACCGTAGGAGTTGTGGACGAGCGGAGCGAGTTGGCGGGATGCTGCCGGGGGATCCCCCAAAACGATCTGGGGATGCGCACGGACGTGCTGGACGGCTGCCCGAAAGCGGAGGGGATGCAGATGCTGCTCCGCTCTATGTCGCCGGCGGTGGTGGCCGTGGACGAGCTTGGCCGCGAAGAAGATTTCCGGGCGGTGGAATCCGTAATACACTGCGGCTGCAAGCTCCTTGCCACGGCACACGGAAATTCCATAGAGGATATCCTGAGCCAGCCCTTTTTCCGGAAACTTGCGGATCAGAAAGTATTTGAACGTTATATCGTATTGGAAAGAAGCGGCAGACCGGGTGTAATACGGGGGATCTATGACCGGGAGGGACGGCTGTGCTGAAGCTTATAGGAATCCTTCTCATTATGGCAGCCGGAACGGGCATGGGCTTTGAAAAAAGCGCGGAGCTTGGCATAAGGGAAGAAAAGCTCACGGAGCTGATCCGGCTGGTGACGCTGCTCGGCGGGGAAATACGGTGCGGAAACGCTTCCCTCGCAGATGCCTTTCACCAAATATCACTTAAGCTTTCCGGAGTTTTTTCAGACTTTGCGGAGGAATTGTCCGGGGAGCTTAAGCATACAAAGGGACATTCCTTTGGAGAACTGTTCCGAAGCTGTGCGGAGGAAAAAAATGTCTGCGGCAGCTTTTCCGGAGATGAGAAGAAGGCTTTTCTTGAGATTGGGGACCATCTGGGATATCCGGACCGGGAGATGCAGCTTCAGCAGCTTTCCCTCTGTAGGGAGGAGCTGGAACGACTTCGGGAACATCTGCGGCTGGAAATGTCCGGGAAGAAAAAAATATACCGGGGTTTGGGACTGTTCGGCGCCATGCTGCTGTCGGTGCTGATCTGGTGACCCCGGAAAAGGAGGAAGGCTTGGAGGTAAGTATTATATTTAAAATAGCCGCCGTGGGAATACTGGTTTCCATTCTCTCCCAGATTCTCAAGCACAGCGGACGGGATGAACAGGCATTTCTGGTAAGCCTTTCGGGGCTCCTGGTAGTTCTGTTCTGGGTCGTTCCCTATATCTATGAGCTGTTTGAGAGCATTCAGAAGCTGTTTACATTGTAGAAGGAGGCTCTATGGATATTATAAAGGTATCTCTTCTTGGCATCAGCGGGGTAATGCTGGGCTTTTTTCTAAAAGGAATGAAATCGGAGTATGCCGCGTTCATCACCACGGGGATCGGAATCATCATTCTCGGACTGGCAGTGAGCAAGCTGGAATACCTCTTTCACGCGCTGGTGCAGCTCAGGGAAAGCCTTCCCATGGACGCCGGCTATTTGTCCACTCTGGTAAAGATGGTGGGAATCACCTACATCGGGCAGTTTTCCTCGGGAATCTGCAAGGATGCGGGCTATCAGTCCATGGGGGCGCAGATCGAACTCTTCTGCAAGCTGTCAATAATGGCGCTCAGTGTACCCATACTTCTGGCGCTTCTGGATACCATCGGGGAGGTTCTGGTATGAGAGAGCATACCGGACTTCTTTTCTTTTTTGCCGTTTTTTTCCCCTTTTGCATGATACTGCCGTGTCCGGTTTATGGACAGGCCTGCGTCGAAGAAGGTGAGGCGGAGGAAAGCGGGGTTCAGGAAAGGCTTCTGTCGGACATGGATCTTGAACAGGTGCAGCAGATGATGGATGAAGCCCTTGGGGAAAACAGCTTTTCCTTTACAGAGGCATTGAAAAAGCTGCTGACCGGAGAGGAAGCCTTTTCAAAGGAGGCCCTGACGGAGCTGGCGCGAGGGCTCTTTTTTGCAAGGATCCAGAGGGAGAGGGGCACTCTGGCCCAGATCCTGGCCCTGATACTTCTGGCTGCGGTATTCGCAAATTTTGCCGCTGTTTTTGATAAGGGGCAGGTGGGGGAGATCAGCTTTTATATGGTTTATCTTTTGCTGTTTACCATATTGATCCACTCCTTTTCCACTATGAGTATTTCTCTGGGAAAAAGCCTTTCCTGGATGGCTGAATTTATGAAGGGACTTGCGCCCGCCTATTTTCTGGCCGTGGCCGCGGCAAACGGCAGCTCCACGGCCGCAGTGTTTTATGAGGGAGCGCTTCTTTTGGTCTGGCTGATCCAATGGCTTTTGGTGAGCGTGATACTCCCCTGCGCCAACCTGTATGTGTTTCTCAATCTGGCCAATCATCTGTCCAGGGAGGAGATGGTGGGAAAGCTGGCGGAGCTTCTGGATACGGCTGTAAACTGGGGCCTGAAGACACTTCTGGGGATGGTGGCGGGGCTGCAGATCGTACGGGCTATGGTATCGCCTGTGATAGACAGCCTCAGACGAAGCGCTGTAGGAAAAACAGCCAGTGCGCTGCCGGGTGTGGGAAATATGGTAAATACGGTGACGGAGCTCGTGGTCACCAGCGCGGTGCTGGTGAGAAACTGTATGGGCGTGGTAGTTCTGGCGGTTTTTATCATGGCGGGACTGGCGCCGGTGCTCCATTTCGGGATGATGTCCCTGGCATACCGGTTTCTGGCGGCTGTGTCCCAGCCTGTTTCGGACAGGCGTCTGGTGGAGTGCCTCAGCACCATGGGAGAGGGCTGCGCACTTCTTTTAAAGATCCTGTTTCATGCGCAGGTGCTTTGTATGCTTACATTTATGATCCTGTTGGTGAGCTTTGGAGGCGGTTCATGAGAGAAGAGATTTATCGGTGGACGGAAAATCTGGCTGTTTTCTATATCCTGTTTACGGCTGCCCTTCACCTGATCCCGGATCAGAAGTATGAGCGGTATGTGCGCTCGTTTATGGGACTTTTGTTGATCCTGATGCTCTGTACGCCCGTATTTTCTTTTTTCGGAAAGGGGGACGAGCTTATGGAGAATTTTCAGATCCGGTACAACATGGAAAGTCAGGCGCTGATGGAGGCGGAAGCGGAAAATCTGCAGGAGATCTGCCTTAATGAAGGATATGAAGAAGCTCTGGAACAAAAAATAAAAAGAAGTCTTGAGGGAACAGGAATAAACATCTATGATGTGGCCGTACATATAGAAGGAGAACGTGCGGAGGTAGTGCTCTATACAAAGGAGGAGATAACGGAGCAGCAGGAGAGGGGGATGGAGGATGCACTTTGGTCAGCCTGCGGGATCAAAAGGGAAGACTGGCAGGTTCAGACTACCGGCGCCGGGCTTTAGGCAGTGGACGGTGGTGCTGATGGCGGGACTGCTGCTGGCGGTCATTGCCATGCCGGTATCGGAAAATAAAAAGGAAACTTCCTCTGCAGCTGTCGGAGCAAAGGAAGAAACTCGGGATGAAACAGAGGAAGCCGGACGGTATGAGACAGAGCTGGAGGCCAGACTGGCGGGGATCCTTGAAAATGTACAGGGAGTCGGCAGGGTGCAGGTGCTGATCCATACGGATGGGGAGACAGGGGGAGAGGTTTTTTATTCCGCAGGGGAGCAGAAGGTGGAAGGCGTCATCATTGTGGCGGAGGGCGCGGACAATTCTGTGACCGTACAGAATATTCAGCAGGCGGTTATGTCATTATTTCAGTTGGAAGCCCATAAAATTAAAATAATGAAAATGAAATAAGGAGTGTAAAGGTGAAGAAGATTATTAAAAAAAATCAGGTAATCATTACATCGCTGGCGATTCTCATCGCAGTTGCCGGATATCTGAATTTTGCGGATGTGGATCTGGGACTGAACGATAAAGAGGCCAGCACGGACAGCAGCAGTATTCTGGACGAGGTAGATTATGACCTGACAGATGAAACCGCCCTTCTGGATGAGAACGGGGCGGATGGCAATATTGCGGGAACGGAGGCCGACGGGGAGACGGCAGCGGAGGACGTGACAGACGATTACGCACCGGGCGAGGCCGTACTTACGGGAGCATCTGATTTTGCCGCGCAGGCGAAGCTTTCCAGGAAACAGATACGCTCCCAGAATAAAGCGGATCTGCAGGAGATCATAAATAATCAGGAGCTGGGAGATGAGCAGAAGCAGGGCGCGGTAAATACGATGGTCGCGATGACAGAGCTGTCGGAAAAGGAGGCGGCCGCGGAGCTTCTTCTGGAGGCAAAGGGATTTGAAAATGTGGTGGTGAATCTCACCGGAGAGACTGCGGACGTGGTTGTCCCGGATGAGGATCTGGAGGATGCAAAGAGGGCGCAGATCGAGGATATTGTAAAAAGAAAGACGGGAGTGGCGGCGGAAAATATTATTATCACGCCGCTGAACCAGGGCGAGGAGGAGACGGAAACTCCTTGACATCCGGGGTATCTGTATACTAGAATAAAACATTGTATAGAATGGTAAGATTCAGGAGGATCGTCGTGTCTAAGTATACGAAAGAAATAGAAAAAAGAAGAACGTTTGCTATTATATCCCATCCGGATGCCGGAAAAACTACTCTGACAGAAAAATTCCTGCTGTATGGCGGAGCCATCAACCTTGCCGGCAGTGTAAAGGGCAAGGCGACCGCCCGCCATGCAGTATCGGACTGGATGGAGATCGAGAAGGAGAGAGGTATTTCGGTTACATCCTCCGTACTTCAGTTCCACTATGACGGATACTGCATCAATATTCTGGATACGCCGGGGCATCAGGATTTTTCGGAGGATACCTACCGCACCCTGATGGCGGCGGACTCCGCCGTTATGGTCATCGACGGGGGAAAGGGTGTGGAGGCTCAGACCAGGAAGCTGTTTAAGGTCTGCGTGATGCGTCATATCCCTGTTTTTACCTTTATTAATAAAATGGACAGGGACGCAAACGACACCTTTGATGTTCTGGATGAGATCGAAAAGGAGCTGGGGATCGCCACATATCCCGTAAACTGGCCCATCGGCTCCGGTAAAAAATTCCGGGGCATATATGACAGAAATACCCGTAAAATACTCACCTTCTCAGACACGCAGAAGGGCACCAGGGAGGGGACCATCCGGGAGATCGATGCGGAGGATTCCGCGATTGATAAGCTGATGGATCCGGAGCAGAAGAAACAGCTTATGGAGGAGATCGAGCTTCTTGACGGAGCCAGCGCGGATTTTGATCAGGATCTGGTGAGCAGGGGCGAACTGACCCCGGTATTTTTCGGTTCCGCATTGACGAATTTCGGCGTGGAGACATTTCTGGAGCATTTTCTGAAGATGACAACCTCGCCTCTTCCCCGCATGTCGGATGAGGGTTTGATCGATCCCATGTCCGACGATTTTTCTGCGTTTGTATTTAAAATCCAGGCGAATATGAACAGGGCCCACAGGGACAGGCTGGCCTTCATGCGGATCTGCTCCGGAAAATTTGATGCATCTGAGGAGGTCTACCATGTGCAGGGTCAGAAGAAGCTGCGCCTTCTTCAGCCCCAGCAGATGATGGCGGAGTCGCGCCATGTGGTGGATGAGGCGTATGCAGGGGATATTATCGGCGTCTTTGATCCGGGTATTTTTTCCATCGGCGATACGGTATGCGCACCCGGCAGCAAATTTGCCTTTGAGGGGATCCCCACCTTTGCGCCGGAGCATTTCGCGCGGGTGCGTCAG
>CAZGTY010000037.1:0-22340 GCA_964528895.1 uncultured Blautia sp.
CGATCTCAATGTCACTTTTGAATCCCATAGAAAATTACCTCCTTTTCTTTTCTATTACTTAGGACTGAATTTCCCGGCATAAAGCCGGAAGAGACGGAAATGGGGAAGCGGGGCCGCAATGTGCAGAAAGAAAAGGGCAGTATCTGATTTTATCAAATACTGCCCAGACGGTCGGCAAAACAGATCTCCGGTTCCCTGTGGTAAACTCCACTTTCCGTCAGTTACCAAAGATTTTTGTTACTGACCTGATATTACCATTTTTTTTTGAAAGTGTCAATATTGAAAAAAATTTTTCGCGGCGCCGCAGGCGAACTCTGAATGAGCCGGTATCCTGCAAAAAAAACGAGTTGTATTCCGGTATAACAAGTAATAAAGTAAAAGCAGGTAAGTATGTTTGAGCTGGGGTTTCCTGAAAGGTGACAGTGAGGAGGAAAGGCCATGATCAAAGTCTTTTGGGTGGAGGATGAATTTGTAGTACGGGAAGGGATCAAAAACAGCATTGACTGGAAGCTGTACGGATATGAGTTCTGCGGGGAGGCCAGCGACGGAGAAATGGCGTTCCCCATGATCCAGGAGCTGAAGCCGGATATTGTGATTACAGATATCCGGATGCCCTTTATGGATGGACTTGCCTTGAGCAGCCTGATAAGCAGGGAGCTTCCGAACACCAAAATCATTATTATCAGCGGATATGGAGATTTTGAGTATGCGAGACAGGCGATCCATATCGGCGTGGAGCAGTATCTATTAAAGCCTATCACCAAGGCGGCGCTGATCAAGGCGCTGGGGGAAGTACGGGAAAAAATCCAGGCGGAGCGTGAGCAGAAAAATTATCTGGAAAAATTCCGCAGTGAAATGCAGGAATATGAACAGTTATCCCGCAGGCATTTTTTCGAGCAGATCGTATCGGGCCAGCTCTCTGTGGAGAAGATCTATGAAAAAGCGGGCCAGCTTAATATCGCCCTGGACGCCCAGTGCTATAATCTGGTTCTCTACAGCATTGAGTCGGGGACGGATATGGCATGGGCGAAGAATGATACGGCGGATATCAGTACGGTGGTCCGGGACAATCTGATGCAGTTTTTTGTACCCCGTTCGGAATATCTTCTGTTCCGTTGGAATCTGACTACCTGCGCGGTGCTCATCAAAGGAACTCTGGAGGCGATCGATCAGCTGACGGAGCGCTGTGTGGAGGCGGTCCGGATGCAGCTTGAGCCATTTGAAAAGGCTATAAAATGGCATGTGGCTGTTGGGACAGGGACGGAACGCCTCAGCGGGCTGCCGGCCTGCTTTGAAAATCTCAGCTATATTTTTTCGCACCGGCATCTGATGGCGGATCAGCATATTCTGACGAAGGAAAATACGGAATATCTTTTTACGAGAGAGGATGGGAGCGGCCTTGAAAATCTGGATATGACCAAGATCGATCCTGAAATCGTGCGGGGATTTTTACAGAACGGGCAGCCGGAGGAGATCCATAACTTTGTGGAGGAATATCTGAACAGCCTGCGGGATGCGGTCGCTTCAAAAATGTTCAACCAATATCTGATGCTTAATGTCCGTTTTACGGTGATCTCGTATATAACGGAGCTTGGAGCCTCGCAGCAGGAGGCTCAGGAAATGCTTCCGGGGGTACAGGAGATCGCCCGGAATATGTCGCCGGAGGAGACGAAAAATTACATTTCCAGAATGCTTGAGAGCGCGCTGGAGCTGCGTGAACAGAAGGCCATGAGTCAGGGCCATAATCTGATCCGTCAGGCGGTAGAATACATCGACCGCAATTTTACGGATGAAAATATTTCCCTGAAGGAAGTGGCCGGCTGCATCAACGTCAGCGCCAATTATTTCAGCGCTGTGTTCAGTCAGGAGATGAAGCAGACATTTGTAGAGTATCTGACTGGAAAGCGGATGGAACGGGCAAAGGAGCTGCTGCGCCGGACGGATAAACGCTCGGCGGAGATCGCGGCGGAGGTGGGATATAAGGATCCCCATTATTTCAGCTTTGTATTCCGAAAGACACAGGGCTGTTCGCCCAGGGATTACCGGACGGGAGGGAAGCGCGGATGAACAGGCAGAGTCGTCATGTGTTGCTGGAAAACAGGCTGCGAAAAATGCAGACATCCTTTTTTGCGCCGGTAATGCTCATACTGGCCGTGGCATTTCTGGCGCTTGTTACTTATATCAGCAGGTATACGAAAATCCTGCACAATGTTACCACCGCCTCTGAATTTAATCAGGATTTTAAAGAATCCATCGATCTGAAAATGTATTATTATGTGGTGGGCAGCCATTATTCCGAGGGGCTTCCCCTTGAAGAGGTGGAGAAAGCCCAGAAGCTGGCGGGAGATCTTCTGAATACGACGACGCAGCGGGAGAGCTGGCAGGCAATTAACGGAGTGCTGAATCTGTGTCAGAATCTGGAAAGTAAAATATATCTCATCGAGCAGACAGAGAGCTATGATGAGCGGCAGATGCAGCTTGAAAATAACATTTACGTGCTGACCGAGCTGATTCAGGAATATATGTATACATATTTGTATCATGAGGCTTCCCAGCTGGACAGCCTGCACAGACAGATGACACATCAGCTTTATCTGGAGATCGTTCTGATCACTGCCGCCATGGTCATCCTTTTGACTGTGATGGGACGGAGATCCATAAAATTCAGCCATTCCATCACGCGGCCCATACAGGAGCTGTGCAGGCGTGTGCAGGCGATCGGCGACGGCGACCTGACTCCAAAAACGCCCATTCAGGCGCAGGAATATGAGATCCAGACACTGAGCGACGGCTTTGAAAACATGGTGGGGAGGCTGAATCAGCTTATCGAGCAGAACCGGCAGGAACAGATCCGCCTTCGGGGAGCGGAGCTTGCCCTTCTTCAGGCGCAGATCAATCCCCATTTTCTGTACAACACGCTGGATGCCATTGTGTGGCTGATCGAAATGAATCAAAACGCCGAGGCAGTGGAGATGGTGACAACTCTTTCGGACTTTTTCCGTTCGTCGCTGAGCAATGGACGCGATATTATTACATTGCGTGAGGAAGAGCAGCAGGTGCGGAGCTATCTGGAGATCCAGCAGATGCGCTATAAGGATATCCTTAAGTATGAGATCCGTATCGATCCGAAGCTGGAAAAATATGAAATACCAAAGCTGACGCTTCAGCCGCTGGTGGAAAACGCGCTGTATCACGGGATTAAATTAAAGCGCGGGCAGGGGCATATTGTGGTGACCGGGACGGCCCGGGGCGGCAACATCTGTCTGTCCGTGGAGGATGACGGGGCCGGGATGACGGAGGAGCGCCTGCAGCAGGTGCGCAGCGTCATTCTGCACGAGGAAAAGATCGGTTTTGGCCTGGCGACGGTTCATGAACGGCTGCAGCTTCTGTTCGGGCCGGCCTATGGCCTGCAGATAGACAGTGAAGCCGGAAAGGGGACGAAGGTCAGCACCACGATACCAATGAGGCGCGGGGAATATGAAAAACAGAAAGGACAGCAGCATGAACTGGAAATATCATAGAAGAAAATACCGTTTCTTTTTGGCGGCGGCTCTTTCTTTGGCGGCGCTGCTTTCCGGATGCGGGAATACAGGGGCGGAGGAGCCCCGGGATGAGAATATTGTGGTCGGCTTTTCCGAGGTGGGGGCGGAGTCGGACTGGCGTGTGGCCAATACGGAATCCATGAGGAATACCTTTTGTGAAGAAAACGGCTATGAGCTGCTTTTTAATGATGCCAAGCAGAAGCAGGAGAATCAGATCAGGGCCATCCGTAACTACATTTTGCAGGAAGTGGACTATATCGTCCTGGCGCCCGCCGTGGAGACGGGTTGGGACGAGGTCCTTAAGGAGGCCAGGGACGCGGAAATCCCGGTGATCGTCATGGACAGAATGATCAGTGTGGAGGACGAAAACCTGTATGTGGCATGGGAGGGCTCCGATTTTTACGGGGAGGCGGAAACCGCCGTAGAGTGGCTGGAGAAGGAGCTTGAGAAGCAGGGGCGCGCGGAGGAAGAGATTTCAATCCTGCATATTCAGGGGACGCTGGGAGCTACCTCTCAGATCGGACGGACGGACGGCCTTCTGGAAGGGATCGAAGCACATGAAAACTGGAAGCTTCTGGCAACCCTTCCCGGAGAATACACACAGGCGAAGACTTATGAGGTAGTGACGGAATATCTGAAGGGAAACAGAGAGATCGATGTAATCTACTGTGAAAATGATAATTCCGCCTTCGGCGCACTGGAGGCCTTTGACGAAAACGGTATTTCCTACGGAACAGGAGGCGGCGTGGTGGTGATCTCCTTTGACGCGACGGAAGCGGGACTGAATCTTTGCATGGATGGGAAGATCAATCTCGACGTGGAGTGCAATCCTCTGAACGGCCCCAGGGTAGAGGCCATTATCAGGCAGATCGAAAACGGGGAGACTCCGGATAAATTCACCTATGTGGACGAGACATATTTTACCCCGGATATCCTGACGGAGGAGCTGATCGCCGGCAGGCAGTATTGACTTCATCGGGGAAGGGAAATGTCGCTGCCGTTTTTTTGCAGCATCCAGGAGAAGGGCAGATCTGAAATGCTCTGCTTTTCCATTAACCTGAGAAGTACCTTTGAAGCGTGGGCCCATAAATTTGTATTGTCCGGAATGGCTGCGGTAATTTGCCAGGGGAGAGATCTGCTCCGGTAGCTGCTGCCGAAAGCGACAACCGACATCTGCTGGGGAACCTGAATATTATAATTCCCAAGCTGATGAATGAGAAAGACAGCCAGCTCGTCATCCTGACAGATCACGGCGGTGCATTCGGGCAGATACATCCGGAGGAGGAACCGGAGCCGCGGCGCGTTTAAAAGACCGGGCATGGTATCGGACATGGCGCGTTCATACCAGAAAAAGTGCTGATCCTCAACAGGCAGCCCGCTGTCGCGCAGCGCGCAGACACAGCCCAGATAACGCTGATGGCCGCTGATATCATCACTTCGGAAAATCCCCGCGATGCGTGTATGATTATGCCGGATCAGATGCCGGGCAAGGAGATATCCTCCGGAGTAATCGTCTGTTGTTAAGCAGGGAACGGAAGTTAAACCTGCATAGGAGGCTCCCAGAAAAAGTATGCAGACCCCCCGGTCCTGCAATTGTCCGTACAAGTCAATATTGGGATTGGGAAAAGCATTTTTCGTGCCCTGCACAAGGATTCCCCGCACCGGATGCTCCAGCAGGCTTTGCAGGATCTGACGTTCCTGTCCGACCATGTTTTTGGTGAAGAATAACTGGGACTGATATCCCGCCTCCGAGAATACGGGCTGTACATCCCGGAGAGATGAAGAAAAGGTATAATCGTTTACAAAGGGGGCAAGGATCGCCACGGTCCGCCGGGGGGAAAGGTCGGAAAGAGCCGCGCCGTTTATGTAGGAGCCGCTGCCCTGACGTCTTGTGATCAGTCCCTCGGATTGTAAAACAGACATGGCCCTTCGGATCGTCTGCCGGCTGACCTGATATTTCCGCATCATTTCCATTTCCGTAGGAAGCTGTTGGATCCCCTGCTCTGCGAGATGAATTATTTCTGCTTTAATAGCGTCTGCCGCCAGGATGTATTTTAATGCCATAAAAGGCCTCCTTTTTATCTGAAAAAAATAAACCCGTATCCGTATTTTTTCCCTTTTTATGAAAGGACATGGTTAATTTAACAAGAAAAAGAATACCGTTCAAATTGTAAAAAAACAAACTTTTTACCGTTCAAATCGTAAAAAAATCATCTTTTTCCCGCATCTGAAAGAAGTATATCATAAATTTGTATTTAATATCAATAGTTGTTCGCTGAATTTGTATTGTATGGATGACTGAATTTGGCTAAAAAGGATAAAAATGAGTTGACTTATACATTAAAATTAACTAAATTATAACTATAAATAACATAGAAAATAGAAAAAAGGAGGATTTGTTCTATGAAGAAACTATTTGTAATTGCTGCAGCTGCAGCTGCCCTTTGTGCATCCGCTTTTTCTGTTCATGCGGAAAGTGATCTGATCACAGTGGGCTTTGCACAGGTTGGACATGAGTCTGACTGGCGTACCGCTTCCACCCAGTCCTGCCAGGACGTTTTCTCAGAGGAAAACGGATACGATCTTCAGTTCGTAGACTGCGATCAGGATTCTGCAGCACAGCTTGAAGCAGTTCGTAACTTTATCGAGCAGGACGTTGATTACATCATCATCGACCCCATCGTATCCACAGGCTGGGACGAGGTTCTGACAGAGTGCGAAGATGCCGGTATTCCGGTTATCGTTATTGACCGTACCATCGATGATTCCGACAAATATACGTCATGGGTAGGCTCCAACTTCAAGACAGAAGGTCTTGCATGCGGCGAATGGCTGAAGGTTTATGCAGAAGCAAAAGGTATTGATGAGATCAATGCGCTGGTTATCGAGGGAACGACAGGTTCTTCCGCAGCTCTGGGACGTACGGAAGGCTTCAAGGAGATCGCTGATAGAGAAGGCTGGAATATCATCGACTCTCAGGACGGCGACTTTACACAGTCCGGCGGCCAGGAGATCATGGAATCCTATATCAAATCCTATGAGGGACAGTTCAACGTAGTTATCTGCCAGAATGATAACGAAGCATTCGGCGCGATGGATGCCATGACAGCAGCCGGCATCACTTATGGTGTTGACGGCGATGTTATTCTTGTTTCCTTCGACGCCTGCACGGCCGGTCTTGAATATGTACAGAGCGGCGATATCAACGCTGACTTCGAGTGCAACCCGCTTGCGGCTCCCTTTGTAGAGACAGTTATTCAGCAGCTTGAGGCTGGTGAGACTCCTGAGAAAGAAGTATACATGGAAGAGCACTGGTATGTAAATGAGGATATCATCGATACGATCACCGTTGACGGCGAAGAACAGGCTATGACAGTTGTTACAGATGAAATCATTGAAGCTCAGTACTAATTTCTGATCGATTACAAAGTTATCGGAGATCAGGGAAGTGCAGATGATTCCCGGGGAGATCTGAAATTTCAGGTCTCCCCTTTTTTCAATAAAGGGATAGAAATTCCCTGACTCAGGCAGGAGGAATTTATGGAAAATAATGTTGTACTGACTATGCGCGGTATTTCAATGACCTTCCCGGGCGTTAAGGCGCTTGACAATGTGGATTTTACCCTGCGAAAAGGAGAGATTCATGCGCTGATGGGAGAGAACGGAGCGGGGAAATCCACATTGATCAAATGCCTGACAGGTATCAATGTATTTGAGGCGGGCGAGATCCATGTGGACGGCATTTCCGGCCCCGTGGTAAATCATTCGACCATGGATGCGCAGAAAAAAGGTATTTCGACGGTATACCAGGAAGTGAATCTTTGCCCGAACCTAAGTGTAGCGGAAAATCTTTTTATCGGCCGGGAACCGAAAACAAAATTGGGGGCGATCGACTGGAAGCAGATGGTCAGAAAGTCAGAAAAAATTGTCGCTGATCTTGATATGAAAATAGATGTAACTCAGAATCTGGAGGAGTATTCTCTGGCGCTGCAGCAGATGATTGCCATCGCGCGGGCAGTGGATATGGAATGTAAGGTTTTGATCCTGGATGAACCGACCTCTTCTCTGGATGACAATGAAGTAGAAAAGCTGTTTACCCTGATGAGGCGATTGAGGGATCAGGGCGTTGGTATTATATTTGTTACACATTTTCTGGAACAGGTATACGCAGTCTGCGATCGGATCACGGTACTGCGAAACGGACAGTTCGTAGGGGAATATCCTATTGCTGAGCTGCCCCGCGTGAAGCTGGTAGCGGCTATGATGGGCAAGGATTTTGATGATCTTGCGGCGATCAAGACGGAGGGGACAAAGGACTTTTCCGACGAGCCGGTTGAGATCGATGCGCAGGGATTAAGCCATAAGGGTACGATCAAACCCTTTGACCTGGTGGTTCATAAGGGCGAGGTTGTGGGCCTTACCGGTCTTCTGGGTTCAGGACGCAGCGAGCTGGCGCGGACGATTTACGGGGCGGATAAGGCCCAGACCGGTATTTTGAAGGTAAATGGCAGGGAGGCAAAGATCAACACGCCTATCGACGCGATGAATCTCGGTATGGGGCTTCTGCCGGATGACAGAAAAGCAGAGGGCATAATTGCAGATCTGTCGGTGCGGGAAAATATTATTCTTGCCATGCAGGCAAAACGCGGCATGTTCAGGCTGATTCCCATGAGCGAACAGGTCAGGATCGCAGATGAATACATCAATATCCTTCAGATCAAGACTGCCGGCCGTGAAACCCTGATCAGGCAGCTCTCCGGAGGTAATCAGCAGAAGGTGATTCTGGCGCGCTGGCTGGCGACGGATCCGGATTTTCTGATCCTGGATGAGCCCACCCGGGGTATCGATGTGGGGACGAAGACAGAGATCCAGAAGCTGGTGCTTAAGCTGGCGGATGAAGGAAAGAGCCTTATTTTTATTTCTTCGGAGATCGAGGAAATGCTGCGTACATGTTCCAAGATGGCGGTTTTGCGTGATGGTGTGAAGGTGGGCGAGATCACGGAGAATCTGACGCAGGAGAATGTAATGCAGGCCATTGCAGGAGGTGATTCAGATGAGTAATTTGAAAAAGCTCACCGGCAAAAAACTGTTTCTGCCGATTTTCTGTATGTTTCTTGTAATGATGGCAAACATCATTTACGACGTGGCATGCGGGAATTTCGCGCTTAACTTTTTTACGATCTCAATCCGGCAGGGAGTGCTTTACGGCCGCCTGATCGATATCCTGAACCGGGGCAGTGAGATCGCGATCCTGGCGATCGGGATGACGCTGGTGGTATCATCCTCAGCCGGTACGGATATTTCCGTGGGTTCCGTTATGTCGCTGGCATCCTGCTTCTGCTGTATGCTTCTGGCAGGCTATGGAGTGTCCTCCACAAACTCTCTGGCAGTTCCGCTGATCGTGGGCGTGCTGGGCGGTATATTGATCGCATGCGTCTGCGGCGCTTTTAATGGATTTCTGGTGGCGTATCTGGGCGTACAGCCTATGGTTGCGACGCTGATCCTGTATTCCGCCGCCCGGGCAATCGGACTTCTGGTCTGCAACAACCTTATTGTATATATAAGGGATGATTCTTATAAATTTTTCGGCGGCTATCTGGGATTTATCCCAACCCCGATCGTGATTGCGGCGATCTGTATTCTGATCATGTCGCTGCTGCTTAAAAGGACCGCCATGGGACTTTATATTCAGAGCGTAGGAATTAATAAAAAAGCATCCCGTATCGCAGGCTTAAATTCCGCACGTATCATATTCCTTTGCTACATCGTCTGCGGCCTTTGCGCCGGTATTGCGGGGATCGTGGCTTCTTCGCGGATCTATTCCGCGGACTCAAACAATATCGGCCTGAATTATGAAATGGACGCGATTCTGGCCGTAGCGCTGGGCGGGAACAGCCTGGGAGGCGGTAAATTCAGCCTGGCGGGTTCTATTATCGGAGCTTATACCATTCAGGCGATCACTACAACGCTGTACGCCCTGGGCGTATCTACAAATGTGGCGCCCGTATTCAAGGCGATCATTGTTATTGTCATTGTGGCGATTCAGGCTCCTCCGTTTAAAGCTTTTCTGAAGAAGAGATCCGCAAGGAGAGCGCTTGCAAAGGGGGTACAGTAAAATGAAAAGGAAGAAAATAAACAGCAATACCCTGCTTCTTTTTATTACCATCGCGTTGTTTATCGTCATGTATGCGGTCGGCTGTATTGTTTATGCAAGTAAGGGATTTGCACATCTTCAGACCTTTTTGAATCTTCTGATCAATAACTCCGGCCTTCTCTGTGTGGCGGCCGGTATGACCTGCGTCATGCTGACAGGAGGTATCGATATTTCCGTCGGCGCTCTGATCGCAATGGATTGTATGTTTCTTGCGGTGGGTATTGACCGCTGGGGCTGGAATACTTTCGTTCTCTGCGCTCTGGTGCTGGTGATCGGAGCAGTCTTTGGCTTTGTCCAGGGCTTCCTTGTGGGATATATGGAGCTCCAGCCGTTTATCGTTTCCATGGCGGGCATGTTCTTTGCCCGGGGCATGACGGCGGTTATCTGTACGGAGCAGGTGTCCATCAGCAGCGGCTTCTTCAAGACGCTGGCAGGCATTAAGCTGGAGCTTCCTTTTGGCATCGGCGCTTATATGAACAGCAAGGGAAAGCTGCAGATCCCGTACATACGTATTCATGTGGTGATAGCGCTGATCGTTCTGGTAGCAGTATTTTTGATGCTTCGCTATACAAAATTCGGACGCAGCCTTTATGCGGTAGGCGGAAGCGAACAGTCGGCGACCATGATGGGTCTGGATGTCAAAAAGACAAAGATGAAAGCCTATATGCTTTCATCCTTCCTCTGCTCTATCGGAGGTATTTGTTATTGCATGAATACTCTTACAGGAAGCGTGCAGCAGGCGACCGGATTGGAAATGGATGCGATCTCATCCGCAGTTATCGGCGGAACGCTGCTGACCGGCGGCGTCGGCAATGTGATCGGCTCCCTGTTCGGTGTGCTGATCAATGGTACGATCTCATCGCTGGTAAAGACCAACGGCAAGCTTTTAAGCTCCTGGTCAAGCATTGCGGTGGCGGCGCTGCTCTGTTTCTTTATCGTGCTTCAGAGCATTTTTGCGCTTCTGAAATCAAGGAAGAATTGATCTGTATATTTTGACAAGCTGAGGTCTGTCCCTCGTGAAGGAGAAAACCGAAATCAGATGAGATCACCCGGGGAATTCTCCGGGTGATCCGCGTTATGGGGCGCGGAGAGGACAGCAGGCGTATCTTGAGCGACTTATTAACATGTGCACACAAGCTGTATTATGGAAACGGGAGGATGAAAGGATGAAGGAAGCCGGAAGACCGAAATATTTGGTATTAATGGAACAGTTGAAAGCGGATATTCTTTCGGGAAATATCCGGCCGGGAGATAAGCTTCCTTCTGAAAATGAACTGTCAAAAAAGTATTCTCTCAGCCGCCATACGGTGCGCAAGGCGATCGGCATACTGGCCCAGGAGGGCTATATTGAGGCGTTTCACGGAAAAGGGACCTTTTGCTCCGAAAGCCTGCGCCATATGCAGCAATCAAAGAACATTGCCGTAGTGATCACCTATATATCCGACTATATTTTTCCAAGGCTGATCCAGGGAATGGATAAGGTTTTTTCGGAAAACGGCTACAGCATTATTCTGAAAAATACCGGAAACAGCCGGCAGCGGGAGGCCGCCTGCCTGGAAGAGCTTTTGCAAAAGGATATTGACGGCCTGATCATCGAGCCCAGCAAAAGCCAGCTTATGTGCAGACATCAGAATCTTTATCAGAGACTGGAAAAATACGGCGTTCCCTATATTTTTATTCAGGGCATTTACACGGAGATGGCGGATAAGCCCCATATTCTGATGGATGATGCGAAGGGCGGGTACCTGGTCACAAAATATCTGCTGGATCAGGGGCATGAGCAGATAGTCGGTTTTTTTAAAGCGGACGATATGCAGGGTATCCAGCGGCACAAGGGCTATGTTCTGGCCCTTCAGGAGCGGGGGATACCCTATGATCCGGATAATGTGGTGTGGTTTCATACGGAGGACCGCAGGCATAAACCGGCCATGATGATCCGGCTTATGCTGGAAAACGGAAAGCTGCCGGACGGGATCGTGTGCTATAATGATCAGATCGCGGTTCAGGTCATAGAGGAGCTGGAAAAGGGGAACATCCGCGTACCGGAGGACGTTTCTGTCACAGGCTATGATAATTCTCTTTATGCGCAGAAGGGAACCGGTATTACCACCATCGCACATCCCCAGGAGAAGCTTGGCGAGATGGCGGCGGAGCTGCTTCTGGAAAAGATGAACGGCGTTTCGGAGGGGGAAAGCCGGGTGAAGCGGCTGATACAGCCCGAGCTGATCGTACGGGGCTCCTGCAGGAACAGAAAAAGCAGTCCTGACAGTTAAAAAATTTTTAAGTAGGAGGAATTTCAAAATGAAAACAGCGAAAGATTATAAGTTTTGGTTTTGTACGGGTTCTCAGGATCTGTATGGCGACGAGTGCCTCAGAAAAGTAGCGGAGCATTCCAGGATCATCGTGGAGGAGCTGAATAAATCCGGAGAGCTCCCCTTTGAAGTGATCTGGAAACCGACGCTGATCACAAATGAGCTGATCCGCAAAACCTTTAATGAAGCCAATGCGGATGAAGACTGCGCGGGGGTCATCACATGGATGCATACCTTTTCCCCGGCAAAATCCTGGATTCTGGGCCTGAAGGAATTCAGAAAACCCCTTTGCCATCTGCATACGCAGTTTAATCAGGAGATCCCTTATGATACCATCGATATGGACTTCATGAATGAGAATCAGTCCGCCCACGGCGGCAGAGAATACGGGCATATCGTCTCCAGAATGGGAATCGAGCGCAAGGTGATCGTGGGACACTGGGCTGATAAAAAGGTACGTGAGCGGCTGGCATCCTGGATGCGGACGGCTATCGGCATTATGGAGAGCAGCCATGTGCGCGTCTGCCGGGTGGCGGATAATATGCGCAATGTTGCCGTTACAGAGGGCGACAAGGTGGAAGCTCAGATCAAATTTGGCTGGGAGATCGATGCCTATCCCATCAACGAGGTGGCGGAATATGTGCAGGATGTAAAAAAAGGCGATATTGATGTTTTGGTGGAAGAATATTATAATAAATATGAAATTCTTCTGGAGGGACGCGATCCGGAGGAATTCAGACGTCATGTAGCAGTTCAGGCGGGAATCGAGATCGGCTTTGAGAAATTCCTGGAGGAAAAGAATTATCAGGCGGTAGTCACACACTTCGGAGATCTGGGAAGCCTGAAGCAGCTTCCGGGGCTTGCCATGCAGCGCCTGATGGAAAAGGGGTACGGCTTCGGCGCGGAGGGCGACTGGAAAACAGCAGCCATGGTGCGCATTATGAAGATCATGACGGCAGGTATGCGGAATGCAAAGGGGACCTCCTTTATGGAGGATTACACCTATAATCTGGTTCCCGGAAAAGAGGGTATCCTGCAGGCGCATATGCTGGAGGTCTGCCCGACGATTGCGGACGGCAGGATCGGCATTAAGGTATGCCCGCTTTCCATGGGAGAGAGGGAAGATCCTGCGAGACTGGTGTTTACGTCCAAGGCAGGCCCGGCGATCGCCACATCCCTGGTGGATCTCGGCAACCGCTTCCGTCTCATCATCAACGAGGTAGAGTGCAAAAAGGTGGAGAAGCCCATGCCGAAGCTTCCGGTAGGAACCGCATTCTGGACTCCCAAGCCGGATCTGGCGACCGGGGCGGAGGCCTGGATCCTTGCGGGCGGCGCTCATCATACGGCATTCTCCTATGACCTCACGGCGGAGCAGATGGGCGACTGGGCGAACGCCATGGGTATCGAGGCTGTCTACATCGATCAGGATACAAAGATCCGCAGCTTTAAAAACGAGCTGAGATGGAACAGTATCGCGTACAGATAAGAATTTTGTGACGGAGGAGGCAACTATGGGTATTCAGGAAACAAAAGCAGCAATATCGAATAATCAGACAGCCCTGGGTATTGAGTTCGGCTCTACCAGGATCAAGGCAGTCCTGGTGGACGGGGAAAACAACCCCATCGCATCCGGGGGCTATGAATGGGAAAATCAGTATCTGAACGGTATCTGGACCTACTCTCTGGAGGCGATCCATAAGGGTCTGCAGGGAAGCTATGCGGCTCTCGCCGCGGATGTGAAGGAAAAATATGATGAGGAGCTGACCGGCGTCGGAGCCATAGGTATCAGCGCCATGATGCATGGTTATATGCCCTTTAATAAAGCGGGCGAGCTGATGGTTCCCTTCCGCACATGGAGAAATAATATCACGGGAGAGGCTTCGGAAAAGCTGATGGAGCTTTTTGATTATAATATTCCCCAGAGATGGAGCATCGCTCATCTGTATCAGGCAATTTTAAACGGGGAGGAGCATGTAAAGGATATTGATTACATGACCACGCTGGAGGCGTATGTTCACTGGCGGCTGACAGGAAAGAGGATCCAGGGTATCGGAGACGCTGCGGGCATGTTTCCCGTAGACAGCGCCACACATGATTATAATGAAGAGATGGTGCGGAAATTCGATGAGCTGATAGCCCCCTGCGGTTTCCCCTGGAAGCTGCGGGACATTCTGCCGGAAGTTAAGGTGGCAGGAGAGGATGCGGGCTGCCTTACCCCGGAGGGAGCAAAGCTTCTGGATCCTTCAGGTAAGCTTAAGTCGGGGATTCCCATGTGTCCGCCGGAGGGCGACGCCGGAACGGGAATGGTTTGTACAAACAGTGTGGCGCCCCGCACGGGCAATGTGTCCGCCGGTACGTCAGTGTTCGCTACCATCGTTCTGGAAAAAGAGCTTTCCAGGGCATACAAGGAGATCGACATGGTGGCGACTCCCTCCGGACATCCGGCCGCTATGGCCCATTCCAATAACTGTACCACGGACCTCAATGCATGGGTGAACATCTTTAAGGAGTTTATGGAAGCTATGGGGATGGAGGCGGACATGAATAAACTGTTCGGCGTCCTGTACAACAAAGCGCTGGAAGGCGAACCGGACTGCGGCGGTCTTCTGTCATACGGCTATCATTCCGGCGAGCATATGACCGGCTTTGAGGAGGGACGTCCCCTTTTCGTACGTTCTCCGGAGAGTAATTTTACTCTGGCCAATTTTATGCGGAATAATCTGCACACCTGCCTGGGCGCTATGCGGGTAGGGATGGACATTCTTCTGGAAAAGGAGCATGTAAAGATCGATAAGCTTCTGGGACATGGAGGATTATTTAAAACGGAGGGCGTGGGCCAGCAGATCCTGGCTGATGCCGTAAACGCTCCTGTTTCCGTGATGTCCACAGCCGGTGAAGGAGGCGCCTGGGGCATCGCGATACTGGCTTCTTATATGCTACATAAGGAAGAGGGAGAGACGCTGGAGCGCTTCCTGGATGAAAAGGTATTCGCGGGAGAAACAGGCTCCACGAGGGATCCGCAGCCGGAGGGTGTGGCAGGCTTCAATGCGTATATGGAACGCTACATGAAGGGAATCTGCATCGAAAGAGCGGCGGTGGATTCCGGGATCTGGTAACGCAGGTGCATGTTCAGGTTCCTGCCGTTGGGAATAAGAGAAGATTTTTGTGCAATTTTTCCAGAAAATAGTGGAAAGCCGTGAGATAATATGGCGTTTTGTAAAAATACAGATTGACAATTCCCGTGCAATTCTATAAAATGGAAATACAGAGCAAAGGGAGGAAAAAACGCAGGGGATCAGAAGACAGGCGATCGGACTGCGGGGCTTTTTTCTCCGGGAAAAATGAAAGGGATGGTGATATTCATATGAAGAAAAGAATTTTTGCAGCATTTCTGGCTATGACGATGGTGGCGGGTATGGCTACGACCGCAGCGGCTGAGGGCGATAAGGTGGAAATAAATGTTATCGCAGCCCAGTATGGCCAGAATACGGAAGAGTGGTGGAAGAACTTCGTAGAAGATTTCAATACCGATAATCCGGACATTAATCTGAATGTGGAAGTTGTTTCCTGGAATGATATCTATACCGTGGTAAACACACGTATCCAGGGAAATAATGCGCCGGACATTCTGAACATCGACGTTTTCGCGGATTATCAGGCCGACGGCCTCCTTCTTCCGGCTCAGGACTATGTTTCCGAGGAGACCTATGCGAAGATGTATCCGTCCTTCCTTGAACAGTCCGTAGTGGATGATGTTGTATGGGCGGTTCCGGATCTGGCGTCTGCGCGCGCACTGTATTATAACGTGGACATCCTTGAGGCGGCAGGCGTGGAGGTTCCTACCACATGGGATGAGCTGACGGCCGCATGCGAGGCTATCAAGGCATATGATGACAGCATTTATCCATGGGGAATCGATATGACCACTGATGAAGGCCAGGCAGCGTTTGCTTACTATACATGGAATAATGGCGGCGGCTTTGTCGACGAGAACGACGACTGGGCCCTGAACAGCGAAGCAAACGTTGAGGCGATCGAATATGCCATCGGCCTGGTAAATGCCGGTTATACAAACAGCGATCCGGCGAATGACACACGTTACGATCTGCAGGATATGTTTGGCGCAGGCCAGGTTGCTATGCTTATCGCACCGAACAGCCTTCCTACATACATCGCAGAGGGCGGACATGAAGTGAACTATGCGGTATCTTCCATTCCTTCTAACGGCGTTGAATCCGTATCTGCGGGCGTTATGGACCGTTTTATGTGCTTCGATAACGGATATACGGATGAAGAGCTTGCGGCGATCACAACGTTCTTTGATTATTTCTATGATGACGCGCGCTATTCCGACTGGGTGCTGATGGAGGGCTTCCTTCCGGCTACAATGGCAGGCGGAGAGGCAGTTGCAGCCGCTGACGAGAGCATGGCCGCATGGGTTGACATCGTCGGATCCAGTAAGTTCTATCCTACAGCAAAGGCTGAGTGGGCAGATGTAAAACAGGGCGTTATCGAGGCTGAGCAGAGAGCGCTTCTCGGCGAGGATGTCCAGACCGTGTTAGATGAACTTCAGGCTGATATTGCAGGCTGATATTGCAGGCTGCATCTTACAATTGAAGATCTGATCTCACAAGTAAAAACAGAGAGCCGGGCTGTAAAATGGCCCGGCTTTTTGTACAGATGATGTTAAACTGGTGGTGAAATATGAAAAAAAAGAAAATCATGAGGGCAGCAGCTCCATATATCTGGCTGCTTCCCAGTATGCTGCTGATGCTGATTTTTATCCTTTTTCCCATATTCGAGGTGTTCCGCACCTCTTTAAGCGAAGTGAGCAAGTCGGGCATCATAAAGGGCTTCGCCGGCCTTGATAATTTTACAAAGGTGCTGAAAAGCTCTACGTTTGGTCTGGTTTTGAAAAATACCATCATATGGACGGTGGTGGTAGTAGGGCTGTCCACACTGATCGGGTTTGTGTTGGCGCTGGTTTTGAACAATGAATTCCGGGGAAGGAAGATCGTCCGGGCCATTGTGGTATTTCCATGGGCTACATCCCTGATCATTCAGGCCGGCGTCTGGAAGTTTATCATTGATGGGGATTATGGTACCTTAAATACCCTGTTTATGAAGCTGGGCCTGATCAGCAAATCCGTGAACTGGACCCCTACTCCTGCAGCTTATTTTGCATGGGAGTGCTGGGTAGGTATCTTTGTAACCATACCATTTGTAACCTTCTGTGTTCTTTCGGGTCTTCAGAGCATTGACGCCTCTTACTATGAGGCTGCTACTGTGGACGGGGCGGGCTTCTGGCAGAAGCTGTTTAATATTACGCTGCCTCTGGTGAAGTCCTCTCTTACAGTCAGTACAGTATTGAACATTATTTATGTATTTAACTCCTTCCCGATCATCTGGACGATTACCAAGGGGGATCCGGCGAACCGTACGGATACGCTGGTTACATATCTGTATAAGCAGGCATTTTATAAAGGAAGGACCGGCGAGGCGGCCGCGATTTCCGTGATCGGATTCCTGATCCTGTGTGTCTGTGCCTCTGTCTACATGGTATTGTCCCTGAGAAAGGAGGAGCAGGATGCGTAAATCAAAAGAAAAAAAATTTATTAAAAAGGCCCGGACTCCCAAGGAAAAGGCTCTTCGCGTGCTTCTCTACGTATCGGTTCTGGTTCTGGCGCTGGTGACGCTTTATCCGTATTTTGTCATGTTTACCACTGCATTAAAGTCCCGCGCGGAAATCTACTCTATGAAGGGGACCCTGCTTCCCATTGATTGGCAATGGGAGAACTTTGCGGATATCTGGAATCTGGCGCCTCTGGCGCGTTATTTCCTGAATTCCATTATAGTGGCGGGGGGAGCCACCGCGATCGCGATCGTCTGCGGGATCCCGGCAGCCTATGCGCTTTCCCGTATGAAATTTAAAGGAAAGAAATTCTTTTTGGGTCTGGTGATCGTATCCCAGATGTTTGCTCCGGTTGTGCTTCTGGTGGGCATTTATAAAGTAATGAGTTTATTCCATCTTACAGATACCCTCATAGCGCTGATCTTCATCAATGCGGCCTTTAATCAGGCCTTCGCTATCTGGCTCCTGAGGGGAACCTTCATGTCCATCTCACCGGAGATGGAGCAGGCGGCGACCATCGATGGCTGCAATCAGCTTCAGGCGATGATCCGGGTGCTTCTTCCGGTGGCCGCTCCGGGTATCGTAACGGCTCTGATTTTTGTGTTTATCAATGCATGGAATGAATATACCGTTGCCCTGACACTGATCTCCAGCGATCTTTTAAAGCCTCTGACGGTAGGCATCACAGTCTTTAATGGCTATAACATGATTGAGTGGCAGTATCTGTTCGCATCCTCACTGTTTGCCACCATACCGGTCGTAATTCTCTTTATCTGTATTGAGAAGCATCTGGTTGGAGGCCTTACATCAGGCGGCGTAAAGGGATAAATATAAATGATAGTAAGAAAATAATGAAATTTGGCGGCTCCCCCGGAAGTTCCGGGGGAGCTTCTGCGAAAAAAAACAGGGCGAACAGACAGTGAAACACCCGGCAGGGGAGCTGTCGGGTGTTTCGAGGGGAGTATAAATAATTAAATAAGGGGTTATGTAAAAAAAATTTTTGAAGGGTAAATTCTTTTTACAAAAATGATTATAATATAAATTGGAAAAAAAAGCAATATAATTTCTTGAATATTACCATAAGTTTTTGGAACAATATATCCTGTAATGAAAAATGGCCGGGCAGCATAGCTGCCGGTCCGATATTATTTTCATCAGGAGGTATTTGCAAAATGGCAAAGAATTATGAAAATGAAGAAAACAGCAGCAATAAGAATGAGATGAATTCCCAGAACCAGAATAAGAATTCTCAGAACAAGACAAGCAGCAAAACCAGTAACAAGAACAAAGCCGGAAATTCCTACGAATCTCTGAACACCTCTGACTGCGGAAGATAAACAGGATTTCGAAAATACGGCCTCTCTTACGGAAAAAGGTCCCATTGGGGGCCTTTTTCTATTTTAGGCATAGAATAATAAAAAAGGAGTTATTCATGTTTCCGGTAGAGCCTGTTTCGGCAAAAATGCTGGACTATTATGTCGGGCGTTTTGATGCATTGATCATAGATTTGCGCACCAGAGAATCCTACCGGCAGGGGCATGTGGCCGGAGCGGTGAACATCCCGTACGATGAGTTGGGGGAAAAAGCGGATTTCCCGAAGGGGAAAATGCTGATCTTTTATTGTGACAGAGGCGGAGCCAGCATGGCGGCTGCGAAGCAGTTCGGGAAGCTGGGCTGGCAGACCCGGTCCGTGATCGGCGGATTTGAAGCATATCGCGGAAGAAATCTTGTAATTTCGTCATATCCGTGATAATGTAATAAAGAAAAACAGAAAAGTGGTTGAGGAGAAAAGGCAGGGCGCCTGGTCCTTCCGGGCGATCTGCTTTCAATTTGGGATTTTTACGAAAATGTGATCAAAGAGCTTCGGCTCTTTTAGACAGGTGAGGGAAGAATGGAAAAGTGGGAATTGATCGCCCCCTGCCATTTTGGTATGGAGGCGGTATTAAAACGGGAAATAACGGATCTGGGATATGAGATCAGCAGGGTGGAGGACGGCAAAGTCACTTTCCTGGCGGATGCCGGGGGAATTGCAGAGGCCAACATGTTTCTGCGCACTACGGAGCGGATACTTCTGAAGGTGGGAGAGATTCATGCCGAGACCTTTGAAGAGCTGTTTGACCGGACAAAGGAGCTGCCCTGGGAGGCATTTATCCCAAAGGACGGTAAATTCTGGGTGGCAAAGGCGAATTCTATTAAGAGTAAGCTGTTCAGTCCCTCGGATATCCAGTCCATTATGAAAAAAGCTATCGTTGAGCGGCTCAAGGGGATCTATGGAGTGTCCTGGTTTGACGAGGATGGAGCCAGCTTTCCCATCCGCGTGTCTTTTATGAAGAATGTGGCTACCATCGGCATCGACACCTCCGGCGTCTCTCTCCATAAAAGAGGCTACCGGCAGATGACGGTAAAAGCGCCCATCACGGAGACTCTGGCTTCTGCCCTGATCATGCTGACGCCGTGGAAGCATGACCGGATCCTGGTAGATCCCTTTTGCGGGAGCGGCACCCTGCCCATAGAGGCGGCGATGATGGCGGCGAATATGGCGCCGGGCATGAACCGGTCTTTCCTTGCGGAGGACTGGAAGCATCTGGTTCCCAGAAAACACTGGTATGAAGCCCTGGAGGAGGCAAATGACCGGCTGGATCTCGGCGTGGAGACGGATATTCAGGGCTATGATATCGATCCGGAGGCTTTAAAAGCGGCCCGGGCAAATGCCAGAATGGCCGGAGTGGACAAGCTGATCCACTTTCAGCAGCGGCCTGTGAAGGAGCTGCGCCATCCGAAGCCCTACGGCTTCATTATCACCAATCCGCCCTACGGGGAGCGCATGGAAGAGAAGGGGGCTTTGCCGGGACTTTATCAGGAGATCGGAGAGAGCTACCGGCTTCTGGACAGGTGGTCCATGTATCTGATCACTTCCTATGATAAAGCGGAAAATTATATCGGCAGAAAGGCGGATAAGAACCGCAAAATATACAATGGTATGCTGAAGACCTATTATTATCAATTTCTGGGGCCGAAGCCGCCCAGGAAGAAGCAGGAGCAGAAAGCATAGATAAAAAAAGAGGAGCGTATTTCATTTATGAAAAAAATTATTTTTGCCACAGGTAATGAGGGAAAGATGAAAGAGATCCGGGAAATCCTGTCGGATCTGGACGCGGAGATCCTTTCTCTGAAGGACGCGGGCATAGAGACTACCATTGAAGAAAACGGGAGCACCTTTGAAGAGAATGCCAGAATCAAGGCGAAAGCCATCTGTGAGTTCACCGGAGAGATCGTGCTTGCGGACGATTCCGGCCTGGAGATCGATTATCTGAATAAGGAGCCGGGGGTTTTTTCCGCCCGCTATATGGGGGAGGATACCTCCTACAGAATCAAAAATGCCAATCTCATAGAGCGCCTGGAGGGAGTGCCGGATGAACGGCGCACGGCCAGATTTGTGTGCGTGATCGCGGCGGCGTTTCCGGACGGCGCGGTGAAAACGGCCAGCGCCGCCATGGAAGGCCGGATCGGCTATGAAGAAAAAGGGGAAAACGGTTTCGGGTATGATCCGATCTTTTATCTGCCAGAGTACGGATGTACCTCCGCAGAGCTCTCCATGGAAGAAAAAAATAAGATCAGCCACAGGGGAAAGGCCCTGCAGGCCATAAAGGAAGAGCTGCGATGAAGGCGCTGATTGTAAGCGATACCCATGGAAGGGATCGCGGGCTGGATGAGGCGGTTATGCGGGAGAAGCCCTTTGACATGCTGATTCACTGCGGGGACGTGGAAGGCCGGGAGTTTTACATTGAGGCTATGGCGGAATGTCGCTGCTGTATTGTGTCCGGAAACAACGATTTTTTTTCCGATCTTCCCAGGGAGGAGGAGATCATGATTTCAGGCAACCGTGTGCTGGTAACCCATGGCCATTATTATGGGGTTTCCCTGAGCTTGAAAAGGCTTCTGGATGAAGCTGCCGTGAGAAACTGCCGCGCCGTATTTTTCGGACATACCCACCGTCCGGTGATCGAGGAGAAGGGCGGCATTTTGCTTGTAAATCCCGGGAGCCTTGCCTATCCCAGGCAGGAGGGACGGAAAAAGAGCTATGCAGTCCTTGAGACGGATGGAAAGGGAAATATGAAGGCGGAGATCCGCTATCTGGATCAGCCTTTTTAACTATTTCGCCTTTCGACTGCGGATAACAGGACTTGAACCTGCACGTCGTAGACACCAGAACCTAAATCTGGCGCGTCTGCCAATTCCGCCATATCCGCATGATTATAAGGTTTATCGGCAAAAAAATCGGAAACCCCGCGACAGAGTTTCCGTTTACTGCTTAATGAGGCATCGGGGATTCGAACCCCGGACAACTTGATTAAAAGTCAAGTGCTCTGCCGACTGAGCTAATACCCCATAAGTGACTGGGCTAGCTGGATTCGAACCAGCGAATGCAGCAGTCAAAGTGCTGTGCCTTACCGCTTGGCGATAGCCCAAGGGCGAAGGGTGGATACAGGGACTCGAACCCTGGGCCTCCAGAGCCACAATCTGGCGCGCTAACCAACTGCGCTATACCCACCACAGCGTGCCTGAAGGGATTCGAACCCCCGACCCACGGCTTAGAAGGCCGTTGCTCTATCCAGCTGAGCTACAGACACATTCTCTTACACAGAGAAGCGGGTGATGGGAATCGAACCCACGTATCCAGCTTGGAAGGCTGGTGTTCT
>CAZGTY010000038.1:0-19489 GCA_964528895.1 uncultured Blautia sp.
TTTTCTGGATATTCATGACCTTTTCTCCTTACCTATAGGCGGCTTAAATACCTCCGCCTATTGGCAAAAACATTTAACAATTACCTATTTTTTTATATTATATTTCATTCAGATCCGGTTCCCACTCTGTCCTTTTACATGTTCACCATCTCTTCTGAAAAATAATCTCACCGTTCATTCCTATATTACATATTCAAGATTGTTTGAATATTCTTATGCTGGGGATCCAGGCGATTCCGCAACAGGTCCCCTATCAGATTGTAACAAATAACAAAGATCAGAATACACAGTCCCGGATAGATCATCATTCTTGGCGCCGTCTGTAAATATCCTTTACCAATGCTGAGCATGTTCCCCCATTCTGCTGCCGGAAGCTGCGGTCCCAGTCCCAACAGGGATAGGGCTGAAAAGGTCAGCAAAGTGGATGCAATGTCCTGTGTCGCAAAAACAATTACATGGGGCAGCAAGTTTGGAAGCATATACCTCCACACGATCATGGGCTCTGTTACTCCTGCAAATCTCGCCATTTGGATGAATTCCCGGTATTTTAATTCCTGGATCTGGGTGTATACCAGCCGGGAATATCTCGTCCACCCAATCACTGTCATCGCCAACATTGTATTAAACAGACCAGGTCCTGCAATTCCTACCAACGCTATTACGCAAACCATATCCGGAAGCGCCATAAACAAATCCGTGCATCTCATAACAATGGTATCTGCCAGCCCCCCTTTCAAGCCCGCGAATGCTCCCAGCACTGCGCCCGCAGCTAATTTAGATATCACTGCCAGAAAGGTCATGGAAATCGACAAGGATCCTCCGTCCAAAAGCCTAGACAGCATACATCTTCCCAAAGCATCTGTACCCAGAGGATACTGAGCGCTGCCTGCAATCAGCGGATTGTTATAATCCAGCTCATATGGATCATTCGGCGCAATATAAGTCCCCATAAATGCCACTGCTGTCAGTAACACTGTAATCAGGATTACCGCATATAAGGATGGATAACTGTGAATTTCCTTTACGATTTTTTTCACTCTGTCCCCTCCCCTCCATACTTCTTTCTGGGGTCGAAAACGATTTCCAGAATATCTACGATCAGATTCAGGCCTACATAAATTATCCCCATCCAAAGTGCATATCCCTGGATCATATTATAATCACGATCCTGTACGGAATTTACCGCCATATATCCTACCCCCTGCCAGTTAAAAACGGCCTCGATCACAGCCGTACCCCCGAAAAGATTTCCCAAAGACATTCCAGCCATCGGCAAAATTGTCAGAAGTGCATTCGGTATAACATGGCAGCAGATAATCCTCCTTCGTGTAAGTCCCCTGCACACTCCGGTAAATACATACTTCTTACCAAACTCCTCCAGCATAGCTGTTCTCAGGATTCTGATATACCCTGCCGCCATTGGAATTGCCAGTGTAACTGCCGGCAGAATCACATCGGAAATACTTCCCGTCCCCAGCACATTAACGAGATGAAAACGATAACCAAGCCAGTATAATAACAACATTCCAAGCCAGAATGTCGGAAAAGATGCTGCAATATACGCACAGGCCTGTATCAGATATTTCGTCAGGGGACTGCCGGAACAGGCAGACCATATCCCCAGGGGCAGTGCAATTAAGATCATTATCAAAAATGCACAGCCTGCCAGCAGGGACGTCCTGATCAGTCTGGGCTTCATTTCCTGCCAGACCGGCATATTATACCGTATGGAATCTCCCAGATCACCATGTAACACACGATGAACCCATCTTCCATACTGCACGAAAAACGAATCATTCAGTCCCAGTTCCTCCCGCATCTGCTCCTTTACCTCCTGATCCAGAATCACCCCCGAAGAGGAGGTCATTCTTTCTATAGGATCGGATGGAGAGAAATAACTCAGAGAAAATGTCAAAATGCTGAGTGCGAAAATCACAAAAAGCATCTGAACCAATCTGCGCCAAATAAAACGAAACATAACTATATCACACTCTCTCCCAATGCTCTCAAATACATTTCCTCCAGCTGTTCCTCCGTTATTCTCTTCGGTATACAGCCCTCATGATTATCCATCATTCGTTGTGCCAACCGGCGAAATACATTAGCGGTTTCCGAATCCGGATACATTTCTACTACCGTTTTGTGACGGATTTCAGCCATGCTAATCTGTTCTGACATTGGTATTGTTCCAATCACATTGCTTCCAATCGCTGATGCAAATGTTTTTACAATTGGATGGCTTCCTGAAGTACTCCGGCAATTATGTATAACACCTGCCAGGCGAACCCCGCCTTTTAACGCATATTTCTCAATCCCTCTGCAAATATTATTGGCAGCATAAAGAGACATAAAATCACCTGTTGTTACCAAATAAACCTGATCTGCTGCGTATTCTCTCATAGGTGTACTAAAGCCCCCGCAGACCACATCGCCCAGTACATCATAGATTACTATGTCCCTATCCTGAAGAAGGCTTTTGTCATGAATCAGCTCCAACGCTGTGGCAATTCCTCTTCCTGCACATCCCGTCCCCGGCTCAGGTCCCCCTGATTCCATACACATGATTCCCTTATAGCCATATACAAACAGCTGTTCATCCTCGCTGAGCAGACATTCAATCACTGTTTTTATCCTGGAATCTGTTAAATTCCTGGTAGAATCCGCCTTCGGATCACATCCGATAACTGCAACCCTTTGCCCCTGCTGGGCCAATGCAGCGGCAACATTAGCCACAGTTGTGGATTTGCCAATACCGCCTTTACCGTAAATGCATATTCTTTTCATAAAGAGATCCTTTCTGCGATGACCAATGTTCAAGCACTTCGTTGATGATCTCACCTACAAACGCCCCTGTCCCCTCTGCACCAATTCTGGAAGCAGTGCTCACTGCTACCCGGTCAATCACAGGGAACCCGACACGAATCAGAGGAATATTCCTCCGTTCACAGTATGCCTTTTCAAATGATGTTGCAGCCACAATGGAGGGTCTGCTTTGATCCGCCTGAGCTTCATCCCAAATTTCCTGCGTATCTTTTGTAAGTACACAATCCATTCCCAGCTCCTGCTCCATAAAACGGATCAAACCTCTTCGGTATGTAGAATTGGCATATATTGCACATTTGGCACCATAAAGATCTTTCATATAATAATAAAAGCCCTTCAGCTGCTCCAATGTCTTTTTTTCTATCTCCCCTCTGGATCTCGAATAATCCAGTCCTAATCGTGCCTCCATTGTACCCAAAAGCTCACGCATTCCTACAAGCCCAAAAGGATATTCCAGCATCTGATACGGCACATCATAATGTTCCTGCAAAAATTGCGCCAGTTTCTGTCCTCTGCCAAACACTATGGTAAAATCCGCTTTTGTCATATTAGTCAAATCCTCAATCGAGCAAAAGGGTGGTGCGCAACAGATCTGCGCATGCTCTTCAAGCATTTTTCCAATGGCACAAATGTCTCCTTCTGCCAAATAGTCGTCCGTTCCAAAACCAAGAATATTTACTCTGTATCTTACATGTTCGCCTTCAGAAGGCACCATGACCTTTTTCTCCGGCAATATCTGCCCCATCAGCTCCAGCAATGCCTGCTCATACCCGTCCTCCAGACCGCCTTCAAATCCGGGGGCATGAATCAAAACCAGCTTCATTCTCTGCCGGAACTCATCGCAGACCTGCTCCACATCGTCGCCCATGATCTCACTGACACAGCCTGTGATAACAATGACGGTTTTATCAGCTATCTCTCGCTCCAACAGCCCCAATGCTTTTTGCAAAGAGGCTTCTCCTCCCATGATCACTTCTTTATTTCCTATCACTGTGCATCCCTGATGAATATCGGTCATACAATGATTTGCATGAAATGCCATTGTGCCGTAATTACAGCCTACAACAGAATGAAATAAGATCATACAGTCTTTCAGTGCTCCAACCGCCTGATAGCTTCCAAATAATTTACAGCTATTTGTTTTTTTCATTTATCTATACCACATCTCATTCCAGAGGTTTCTGGATGTGACAGTCATCCTTTCCAACTGAAGAGGATAAGAAAATTCATCTTCTCCCGATATTTTGTTCAGCAGCAGTTCTCTATGTATTTTTTTCTCTTTGATCAGACTATATAATTTTTTTGCTGTCCGTATATAAGACTCAAAAGACAGACATATCTCCTGGGATACCGGCGGTATCAGTGCTACACCGCCTCTTTCCAGACTGAAGTCCTTTGTATTGAGCAATGCCCGAACATTCTGATAGTCTTTATCCGAGAGCATTTCTTCCTCTGTCTGGCATAGCGCTACGGTAATTCCGTACTTTTCAGCTTCCCTTTGTATACGTTCATACACCTGCATTTCCACATCCGGCGTAATCTCCTGCGCAATCAGATCCTGCTTCGTAATTACCAGATACAGTTTTTTTACGGCAAAGCCAAAAGAATCCGCATACAAATGTATCTCTCCCGGTGCCCTTCTTGCATCTGAGCAATAGAGATTTACCGGACAATTTCTAAAAAAATTCAGCTCCTCTCCTATAGAATCCAAATACTTTTTCTCACAATTCTTTAATTGAAGAAAAGCACTGTCTTCCAGCCCTAATTTTCTAAAAATGTCCTGATAAAACAGGCACAAGCCGTCCCATCCATAATATCTGCCGGAAGCTCTGTAATGGATAAATTCTGTCCCGAAAATACCCTTCATATATTCTGCCCAGTTTACCCGGCTGACAATATTCAAACTGGCTGCGGGCGCCGCCGCAAGCCTTTCCACCGGATCATTCGGTATAATACAGTTTACGCCAATATGAAACTGCTCCAGAAAGTCGATCGTCTCTTTTAATGCCTGATATACTTCCCCTTTCATTAACAATACTTCAAAATTTACAGTTCTCTCTTTCCTTTCACAAGGGATCATGACCTGATCCACCAATGCCTTCAGAGCCTCTGTCAATCCGCACCCCTTCAGGTTCAATTCTACCGTTTTTCGTGATTCCGGTTCTATCACAGCCGTTTTCTTCAAACGCAGCGAGCAATAATCTTTATCTCTGTGCGAAAAATTTGTACTTTGTACATCAATTACCGGAATCCCCTGTTCGCGAAGGAGCCGCACAACACCGCCGACATCCTCCTGCAGCAGATCACACACCGGTGAATGAATCACCACAATAAGCTTTGGATGCTTTTCATAATATATATGAAATATTTGCTCCTCCAGTTTCTGCGTTCCTCCAAGCAGTACTTCCCCTTTCCCCATGTCCGTACATTCCAATTCATAATAGGGATATCTTCTGTGAGCACTCATCCTGTAAGCAAATCCACATCCGGCAGGTCCGTGTAAAAGGGCAACCACATCTGACATCTCTCCAACGGCAGAAACACTGCCGGAAATTTTTCCGTTTATTGCAAACTGATGATAAATATCCCATGGGTAGATACCTCTTATGAAATTCTCTGTCTCATACCACCTATTCATATATCGTCCCTTCGCACTTTCCCGGAATACCGGCTGCATCCGCTCTGCACTGTCTGCAAAAATTCATCTGTGGCAAATATGCTGACGCATATTTTCTTAATTCTCTCAATTTCTGCACAGACACAGGCAAAATTCTCTGATCACCGGTCACATTAATCACAGAATTCATATTGTGAAGCTCTGCTCCCCACTCCATCGTACTCTTCGCAATCTGCTCTACTTCTTCTCTGGCGCTGTTCACTGCATCTACCAGCACTGTATTAATTTTAATATGCATTCCTAACGCCGCCGACTTCCGAATTCCATCCTTCTGGCAGTTCATGATCTGTCTTGCTGCCTCTGTCCCCCGAAGAACTTTCCCATGATTACTCACATATTCATACATCACGCTTCCGGTCTCCGGATTCAGAGTATTAACTGTAACTGTCAGAAAGCGTACACCAAGATCATAAAGTGTTTCCGCTTTCTCCGGTAGATAAAGTCCGTTCGTGCTGACACAATAATGCATTGAGGGATACCTGCGGCGAAGCAGCCGGATTGTTTCAAATGTTTCCCCATTGGCCAGAGGTTCCCCTGGACCGGCAATACCGATCACCGTCGTTTCAGGATGAGAACAGAGAATTTTCGTAAATCTCACTGATGCCTCCTCCGGCGAAAGTACTGTACTGCATACCCCCGGCCTGGATTCATTCATACAGTCATAATCCCTCCGGCAGTAGATACACTGTACATTGCATTGTTTTGCCACCGGAAGATGTACTCTTCCGTATCTGCAATTTGCTTTCTGTTCAAAACAGGGATGACTATGTATCATATTTGTTATCCGCTTCTCTAAAGTAAAAAAGCCGGTCTTCCAAAAGGAAAACCAGCACACACTATACCTAAATCTCATTGAGGATCATTTTGTGTAAAGATTTCCCATGCATCGTAAGAATGATCTTTTACACTATCCTGCCGGTATTCTGACTTACAGATCATAAGCCTTCCCATCTCTTCCCAGAACATACATTCCAGTGATCATCATAGGAGGCCTCCCTGCTTACAGCGGCGGCACCGTGTGGGATTTACACCCAGCTTCCCTGCCAGTAATGGCACAGGATAGTTACAAAAATTATTTCTTTTTACTTATTTTATATGATAACGCACTACAGTGTCAAACCCTAATTGATTTTTTTTAACAATACAGTCCGATAAGTCCGCTGATACCTTCCAAACAAATCACACTTCTGCCGAAAAGGAATCTTAAAAACGACATATCCCATGGCCTGTTCATTTACCGGAATCAATATTAAAAATCGAAAAGAGCACCGCAATTT
This sequence comes from uncultured Blautia sp., assembly GCA_964528895.1. Taxonomy (GTDB): domain Bacteria; phylum Bacillota; class Clostridia; order Lachnospirales; family Lachnospiraceae; genus Blautia_A. The sequence continues at coordinate 6,778 of CAZGTY010000038.1, forward strand.
GCGATGCTCTTTTGATCCCCAATATTGATTTTTTATTCTCCGATAAGCCAATTATACATTTCTTCATACTGCCGCGCACTGTTGTTCCAGGAGAAATCCTGTGCCATCGCACGCTCAACCATCTTATTCCACTCACGTTTTTTATCATAGAAAATACGCTCCGCGTTCCGGATAGTAGCCAGCATTTCATGCGCATTATAATTGGTGAAGCTAAAGCCCGTACCTGTGCCCTCATACTCATTATAGGGCTCTACCGTATCCTTAAGGCCGCCGGTCTCTCTGACGATCGGAAGCGTACCATACCGGAGACTCATCAGCTGGCTCAGGCCGCAGGGCTCGAACAGCGACGGCATCAGGAAAGCATCCGATGCGGCATAAATACGATGTGATAACGGCTCATCATAATAAATCTGCGCGGAAACCTTGCCGTGATATTTCCAGTCGAAATGGCGGAACATATTTTCATATCTCTCATCACCGGTTCCCAGAACAACGATCTGCACAGCATCCTGGCAAAGCTCGTCCATAATATACGCAATGAGGTCAAAGCCCTTCTGATCCGTAAGACGGGAAACAATACCGATCATCATGGCTTTCGGATCCTCGTTCAGGCCCAGATCCTTCTGAAGCTGAATCTTATTTTTCACTTTTTCCCTGCGGAAATTTTTAGCATTGTAATTCTTCACGATATGCGGATCCGTCTCCGGATTAAATATATCGTAATCGATACCGTTTACAATACCGCGAAGACTGTTCGCACGGGCACGCATCAATCCATCCAGCTTTTCACCGTAGAACGGGGTCTTAATCTCCTCCGCATATGTGCTGCTTACGGTAGTCACCGCATCGGCGAACACAATGCCGCCCTTCAGATAATTTCCGTTCTTATATGCTTCCAGCTTATCCGGCGCGAAATAATAATCCGACAATCCTGTGATATCCTTGATCGTCTTAACATCCCACACGCCCTGGAATTTCAGGTTGTGAATGGTCATGATCGTCTTGATTCCCCAGAAAAATTCATTCTGCTGGAACGTATCGTGAAGATACACCGGAACCAGGCCGGTCTGCCAGTCATGACAATGAATGATCTGCGGCCGGAAACCGATTACCGGAAGGACAGAAAGCACTGCCTTGGAGAAAAAAGCGAATTTCTCCAGATCCCATATTCCTCCGTCATAAGTCCTGGGGCCGCTGAAATAATATTCATTATCAATGAAGTAGAACTGGATTCCCTCATATTCCATCTTCATGATACCCACATAACAGTTTTTAAAGCCCAGATCCATATAGAAATGGGTTACATACTCCATCCTGTCTTTCCATTCCTGTTTCATACAGGCATATTTCGGCAGAATAACGCGAACGTCAAAATAACGCTTATCAAAACATTTCGGTAACGCGCCCGCTACGTCCGCCAGACCCCCGGTCTTTATAAAGGGCACTGCTTCTGATGTCGCAAATAAAATATTTTTCATCTGTAAAAACTCCTCCTTGCACGCTTATATCCTATATAAATTTATTATACCTTAAAATACGGCTATTGGAAAGAGCGATTTTTATATTCCAGACGAATCTTGTCGGCAATAAGCGCGATAAACTCGGAATTTGTGGGTTTTCCTTTCCCGGTATTCACCGTATATCCGAAAAGAGCATCGATCGTATCCATTTTTCCCCGGCTCCACGCCACCTCGATGGCATGGCGGATCGCGCGTTCGACCCGGCTTGGCGTCGTCTGATGCTTTTTCGCTATGGTGGGATATAAAATCTTCGTAATAGAATTCAGCATCTCCATATCGTTTACCGACAAAATGATCGCATCCCTCAGATATTGATACCCTTTGATATGTGCCGGTACGCCGATTTCATGTATAATCTCTGTCACATCAGCCTCCAGGTTCGCTCCCGCATAGACGGCCGGAGCTTCCTGAACGGTTTTCCTGCTGATCTCCCTCGTCTTCCTTTCACCCACACGGCGGATATGCTTGATCCTGTTTAGCAGCATCTGGTTATCAAAGGGCTTCAGCATATAGTAATCCGCTCCCAGATTAAAAGCGTCCTCTGTGATCCGTTCCTGCCCGACAGCGGAAACAACGATAAATGACGGCGTTTTTTTTATCTTTTCATCATGGCTGATCCGCTCCATTACGGACAATCCGTCCACTTTTGGCATAATGATGTCCAGCACTACCACATCCGGCTCCTTTTCCCGCACTATGTTACATATTTCTTCTCCGTTATGTGCTTTTCCGACCAGCGTAAGGTCTTTATCTTCTTCGATCATACGACCAAGTACTTCCACCATCTTCTCGTTATCGTCTGCAATTGCCACATTAAGTTTTTCCATGAGGCTTTTCTCCTCCTAATCCACACCAAAATCTCCCTGCACAGCACAATGGATCCTTCCGGTTTTGCTTCTGCACATCAAGATTATTATAGTGGAACCCCGACATCGAAATCAAGCTGAAAGTGGCGAAAGCATGGCATTTTCGTTCGTGCTAAGTCGACATTATTTTAGCTGCTTCAGCATGGTTTCCGCAAAAATCCCGTATCCGCTGGCTGCATCCTGCACAAATACAGGAGTGATGTAAATAGGGACTAACAATCCAATCCTTCCAATTATTTTTCACAGGATCAATAAAATAAGCAGGAACAACACTTTTATATGAACATCGTCATATAAACAGGAATATACGTAATACCATCTTCGTATTTCAAATCTTTTGTATAGACAATATACCTGTCTTCCATTTTTAACTGATACTTTTTGATAAGATAATCAAAGGATTTATGCGACTTGTAGTTGGATGATTTTACCTCTATCGGACAGATTTTCCTCTTTTTCACAGTTACAAAATCAATTTCATATTTCTTTTCCGTTTCATTTCCTTCCGGTTTAAATAAATACTCATGAAAATATAACTTATGCCCGGATGCCCTTAGCATCTGTGCTACCATGTTTTCCAGTATCATCCCCTGATTAATTCCTAAATCACCAAAAATCAAAGCCTTATACAAATCTTCGTCTGTCTCATCTCGATTCTCCATAATCTGTGTTACCAATAAACCTGTATCACCCATATAAAGTTTAAAATTACTTCTATCTGAAAATAATTCTAAAGCCACTTCTGGTTTTGTCACATTAATACATTCGTTACCAATCATGGATTCCGATATAAAGCTTACAGCATCCACATAATTTTGATAGCGTGCATTCTTGTTAACTAATGAAAACTTAAAATGTGAATTTTTATTTTCCAGCTGCTCCGGAATCGTTTTGTAAACAATGGATGCTTTTTCACGATTGTCTATATCATATTTCGCTAAATCCTCTTCATATAAGCTCAGAATATTACGTTTTATAAAATCAATCTGGGCAAATGTTTTACCATTTACAAATGCAGCAACTGCCTGTGGCATACCTCCAACAGCCATATAATTCCGAAAAGTCTTCATGACTTTTCTATGAAGTGCATCCCCTAACGGTTTTCTTTTCAGAAAAGCAGTTTTAATCGAATCGTATGTAATTTCGTCCCCCAATGCCCATAAATATTCTTCAAAATCCATAGGATACATTTGTATACGGTATTCTTCTGAGGGGATAAGAATATCTCCAACATTCCTCCTTATAGAAATAAGAGAACCTGTTTCGATATATTCATATCTTCCGTCTGCCACAAGATATTTGATGGCCTGCCTGGCTGTCGGAAATAACTCTACTTCGTCAAAAATCAGAAGACATTTATCTCCTTTTAAACTTCTTCCCTTTAACAAAAACAGATTTCGAAAAAAAGTGTCCAAATCGTCCATATTTTCAACAAAATTTCTTCTTACATCCTTATTCTCCCTGGCAAAGTCAAGAATCATATAATCATCATATTCGTGTTTTGCGAATTCCTCTACAATCGTACTTTTCCCAATACGTCTCGCACCTTCCAGTAATACTGCAGATGTTCCGGCAGATAATTCCTTCCATGTTAAAAGCTTTTCATACACTTTTCGCTTAAAAATCATATATTTCCTCCTCGCTTTGCTCTTAAGCAGATGGCGCTACTTCTCATCATCCTTATTCAAACAGTACCTGCGCTATTACACCTCAGCATTATTATATCACGAATTTTCAAAATGTATACAATAAATTTTAGCGATTTTATAAAATGTTTTTATTTGTTTCAAAACGAAATTTCAAAATATTTCATGTCCTATTATCACAACTTTTCATACCATTTCCGGTTCTCCATTCCATCATGCAGAAGAAGAAAATTGTAAAAACCGATGATTGTACCCACAATCGCATTGATCGTCTGTGCCTTCAGTTTCGGTTCAAGCATCATCGGAATAACCTTTTCCGAATAGCTTAGATACTTAAGCCACGCAATGTAAACCGTCCGGAAATACTTCCCATCACTTACATCCACCAGATTTTCGCCGGATAAAAACTAAAAAACAGACAAAATTTCGCAAACAAGTTTCCGATTTTGTCTGTTTTTTAATTTCCGTCCCGGACTCAATTCTCCAGCATGGTCTCCGCAAAGATCCCATACCCACTCGTGGCGTCCTGGACGAACACATGGGTCACGGCTCCCGCAAATTTTCCGTTCTGCAGCACCGGGCTCCCGGACATTCCCTGTATGATCCCTCCCGTGGCGTCCAGAAGCCGCTGATCCGTCACCCGGATAATAAAGCTCTTATTCGTATCACGGCTGTCCGTGTCGATTTCCCGGATCTCCGCCTCATACTCCTGTACCTGTCCGTCCACACAGCACAGGATCGACGCCTCTCCGGTGGTGATCTCCTCAATTCCGGCCACATTTACCCGCCGCAGGTAAATATCCTCTCTGTCAATATCCAGAAAGCTTCCATAAATCCCGTTTTTACTGTTAGAGGTGATCTGTCCGATCACTTTGCCCGGCTCATACCGGATAAGTCCCGACATTTCTCCCGGGCTTCCCTTGCTCCCTTTCCTGACGCCCAGAATTTCCGCCTGATAGAGAGCGCCGTTCTGAATCTTCAGAAGCTCGCCCGTATCCACATCACTGATCCCGTGTCCCAGCGCGCCATAATTTCCCTGTTCATCCACAAAGGTCAGGGTACCGATTCCCTGAATGTCATCCCGCACCCAGATACCAAGCTTATACTTTCCTTTCACATCCTTCACCGGGGTGATGGAAACGGGAATGATGGCATCATTCCGTTTCACCTTAAGCGTTACCTTGTCCCCCTCCAGCGCCGCCAGCTCCTGCATCAGTTCCTTTTTGGTGCGGATGGCGTCGCCGTTAAATTCCATTATATAATCTCCCGCCTGCACGATATTTTTTGCCGGAAACAGAGAATCCCCGCTCTGTGTTATGATCTCACCCGTATCAATGACAAGTACGCCCTCTGTTTCCATGTAAATTCCCACTGTGCTGCCGCTTACCAGCACCTGCCGCTCTCCCACAGGTGCCGCAGCCGCATACGTTGTCCGCGCAGGAGTGTCTTCGGCTTCCCCATGATAGCAGCCCAGCAGACCCATCGCCACAAGATCCAGCCCCAGACACCAGAAAAGAAATCTCCGGTATTTTTTCCTTCTGTTCATCTTATCACATCCTTTTCCTTAGCATTCCTTGCTGCCTCAGACAACATTTTTCTGACGCATCCGGTCACATGATTTACCCGTCAAAAGCTGATTTCCGGATTGTTCCGCGCTTCGCGCTCCCACCCTGGAATCATCACATTAAAAAAAAGAGAGAATTACCTCTCGGCTGATCCTCTCTTAGTATGTGTGAAACCGGTTATTTCAGTCTTGTATTTTTATGTACCTGTGCCAATTCTTTCATCTCTCTGGCATTTTCCAGAACTGCCGGAGTGATCCGGGCGCCGCCCAGCAGCCGGGCCAGCTCACGGATGGAGGCCTCTCCGTCCAACGGATGAATCTCCGTGATGGTTTCCGTTCCTTTTAAATGTTTTTCAATCTCAAAATGGCGGTCCGCCATAGCCGCGATCTGCGGAAGATGCGTAATACAGAGAACCTGATGATGCCTGCCGATTACTTCCATTTTTTCGGAAACCTTCTGGGCTGTTCTGCCGCTGATTCCCGTATCGATCTCATCAAAGATCAGCGTCTCGATCTGGTCCCGGTCTGCTAAAATTGCTTTCAGCGCCAGCATGATCCTGGAAAGCTCACCGCCGGAAACGATGCGCCCCAGCGGCTTTAAGGCCTCGCCCGGATTCGTGGAGATCATATATTCCACATCGTCCGTTCCGTTCTCTGTGTAGTTTTTTTTCTGTTCAAAATGGATGTCAAACTCCACATCCAGGAAATTCAGATCCTTCAGTCCCTCAATTATTTTTCCCCTGAGCTGTCCGCTGTATTCCTTCCGGATATGGGAAAGCTTCTCAGAGATATTCTGAAGCTTTTTCTCCGATTCCGCCAGATTTTCCTGTGCCTTCCGGAAATTTTCCTCATATCCGGAAAACTGATCCAGTTTTTTCTGTTTGTCTGCCTGATAGTCCAGAATTTCGCCGATGCTCTGTCCATATTTTGCCTTCAGGCCATTGATAAGGTCCAGACGCTTTTCCGTCTCGTAAAAGGTCTCATCATCGAAGGTCAGATCATCCACATAGGAAGAAATCTCCCTGTTAAAATCATTCATCAGCGCATCGATCTCCTGAAGGGATGACGCCAGCGTTTCCAGAGCCTCATCGTATTCCGTCACACGTGAAAACTCCCGGAGCGCATTCCCGATAAGCTCTCCCGCGCCCTGGCCGGTGTCATAGCCGGTCATTTCATGAATCTGCTGCATTGCCTCCGCAATCTTTTTACCATTGCTCAGCTTGCGGTAAAGCTTTTCCAGTTCCTCATCCTCGCCTTCTGCCAGATGGGCGCTCTCGATCTCATTGATCTCAAATTCCAGAAATGACATCTCGCGTTTTCGCTGCTCCTCATCCATATCCAGCTCCTTCAGGGCCCCGATACAGCTGCGGTAATCCCCGTATGCTGCTTTTACCGCGTCCTTCACCGGCTGGATCTTTTCTTTTCCATAGGCATCCAATATTTCCAGCTGCTTATCCGGATAGAGAAGCGACTGATGCTCATGCTGGCCGTGAATATCCAAAAGGCAGGCCGCAGCCGCCTTCATCTGCCCCACCGTGCAGGTCTCCCCGTTGATGCGGCTTACGCTTCTGCCCTCCACGATTTTTCTGGACAAAAGGACCTGCCCGTCCTCCGGCGTGATATCCAGCGCCTCCAGAGCTTTTTCCACTTTTGTATTTTCGATTTGAAACAGCAGCTCCACCAGAGCATGATCCGCATTTTCCCGAACCATATCCCGGGATATCTTACTTCCCAGAATCAGCTGCACGGAGCCCAGAAGTATGGATTTTCCCGCACCGGTCTCACCGGTGAGAATATTCAGTCCCGGTCCGAAATCCATTTCAATTTCTTCGATCAGTGCAAGATTTTTTACATGAAGATGTATCAGCATATGTACCTCCGAATCCTTCTCACACCTGTTTTTTCAGAATTTCCTTCAGTCTTTCCACCACGGACGCCGCCTGCGCAGCGGTTCTTGCCGCACACATAACCGTATCGTCTCCTGCGATGCTTCCCAGAATCTCATCCCAGTTCAGCGCGTCCAGGGCGGCTCCAACTCCCATTGCCATACCCGGAACCGTCTTAATGACGATCAGATTTTGCCCGGCGTCTATGGAGATCACCGCATCGTGAAGCACTCTCGTATATTTATCCCCCAGATCGCCGGGAGTATTCTCCATAACCGCATAGCGGAATTTTCCATTTTTATCTATAACCTTTGTCATTTTCAGGGCACGAATATCCCTGGAAACCGTAGCCTGCGTCACCTTAAAGCCCGCTTCATTCAGTCTGGCCGCCAGCTCCTCCTGGGTATCGATGCTGTACTGCGCAATAAGCTCTAAAATTTTTTCATGTCTCGCTGATTTCATATCCGACCTCCCGGTATAATCCCCGCCGATATAATCCCCGCCCCGTCCGTCAAAGCGTCATACAGCTTTTCGCCGGGGGCAGTTAAACTCGCAAACGCTTCGCGCCTGTTTTTATACTAATTGTTTCTCATCTTCTGCCTGAGAACCTCCACAAAGCTCAGATGATTCAGCTTCAGGATTTTCGTGTTTACATCCGCCTTGCGTATGACGATCCGGTCTCCCGTGATCATATGCACCGTTTTATCCCCGTCAAAGGAGGCCAGGCCCGTCTCCTGATCCTGCCTGCGTCCCTCGCCGAGCTCCACAGTGATCACATCCTCAGCGGGAAAGATAATACTTCTGGAATTCAAAGCATGTGGCGCGATGGGCGTCATAAGCGTAAGACAGCCGCTGGGGGAAACAAGCGGTCCGCCGCAGGAGAGGCTGTAGCCCGTAGAACCCGTTGGGGTGGAAATAATAATCCCGTCCGCATTGTAAGAATTCAGATATTCATTATTTACATAGTTTTTAAAACGAACCACCCGAAGGGAGCCTTCTCTGCAGATCACGATGTCATTCAGGGCGATGTCCCGGCCGATCGTCTCACTGCCCCGCCAGACCGTCCCCTCCAGCATCATCCGCTCCTCCACCTCATAGTCATCCGCCATGAGCTGATCCAGCGCCGGACACACGGACGCCTTATCCACCTCTGCCAGAAATCCCAGATTTCCCAGGTTGATCCCCAGAAGGGGAATATTCCTGTGAACCACATCCCGTGCGGCCTGAAGGAGGGTTCCGTCGCCGCCCAGAACTATGAGGCACTGGGTTCCCTCCGGTATTTTGTCGGGGTTTGTGTAATGATAGGATCCTTCCAGCTTCGGGCCCGCCTGCTGCACCAGGCACTCTTTTCCATGTTTTTTTAAATATGACGTGATCCTGTCCGTGTACCGAAGCTCCGGATCCTTCACATTGTTCGTAATAATATAAAACTTATCCATTTCTGAGATTCCTTAATCAAGCTTATTATGTGCTTCCTCCACCACTTCCCGGGGCGTCGCTTCCAGGCTGACAGCCGCTTTGATCCCCACCGGCCGTTTTTTCAGGTGAAGCAGATATTCGATATTCCCCTCCGGTCCCTTGATCGGAGAAAATGATAAATGGCAGGGCTCCAGGCCGATGCCAACGCTGTAGTCGATCACCTTCTCAATGACCTCTCTGTGAACCGCAGGATCCCTTACAACGCCCTTCTTTCCAACCTTTTCCCTGCCTGCCTCAAACTGAGGCTTAATAAGACAGACAATCTCTCCATCCTCTGTGAGAAGATTCTTCACAGGGAGAAGAACCTTCGTCAGCGAGATAAAGGAGACGTCAATCGAAGAAAAGGCGGCGGGCTCCTGAATATCCTCCGGAAGCACATAGCGGATGTTTGTCTTCTCCATGCATACCACCCTGGGATCATTTCTGAGCTTCCAGTCCAGCTGTCCGTAGCCCACATCAATGGAATAGACCCTGCAGCCGCCGTTCTGAAGCATACAGTCCGTAAAGCCGCCTGTGGAGGCGCCCACATCCATGCACACCTTTCCTTCCAGCGTTATGTCAAAATGCTGCATGGCCTTCTCCAGCTTCAGTCCGCCGCGGCTCACATAGGGCAGAGCGCTGCCTCTCACCGCGATCTCCACCGTATCCGGGAACATGGTCCCGGCCTTGTCTTCTTTCTGTCCGTCCACAAAAACGGCGCCGGACATAATATACGCCTTTGCTTTTTCCCTGGATGGAGCGAGGGAGCGCTCCACCAGCAAAAGATCCAGTCTTTTTTTCATGCTACTCCTCGTATCTTTTGACGGTGTTTAATATTTCCTCCTCCGAGAGCCCTGTCTGTGCCCGAAGCCTCTCCACGCTTCCGTGCTCTATAAACCGGTCCGGTATGGCGATGGGGATCACACGGCACCGGGGATGGTTCTCTGCCATATATGCAGTCACATGTTCACCAAAGCCGCCTGCCTTTACGTTTTCCTCCACTGTGAAAATAATCCGGTGATCCTTCGCAAGCTCATCCAGAAGCTCCGTATCCAGGGGCTTTACAAACCGCGCATTTACAAATGTAATTTTTTTGCCCGCCTCATTGAAAGATTTCCATACCTCCCGGCATACCTCCGTCATACTTCCCACGGATATCAGCGCCAGCTCTTCTCCCTCGGAGATCACTTCGCTTCTGCCATACTCCACAGAGGCATCGTACTCTTTCATTCCGCTGTAAGCGGTACCCTTCGGATAGCGGATGGCGCAGGGCCCGTCATAAGTCACTGCAAATTCCAGCATACGCTCCAGCTCCCAGGCATTTTTCGGCGCCATCACCGTCAGATTCGGTATCATGCTGAGATAGGAGAGGTCAAAGCAGCCCTGATGGGTCTCCCCGTCCGCCCCTACCAGTCCAGCCCGGTCAATGGCAAAGATCACATGCAGCTTCTGCATACAGACATCGTGGATGATCTGGTCCACAGCCCTCTGCAAAAACGAGGAGTATACCGCCACCACCGGGATCAGCCCGCCCAGGGCCTGTCCCGCAGCGTAGGACACCGCATGCTCCTCCGCGATCCCCACATCAAAAAGCCTCCCGGGGTATGCTTTTCCGAACTTCACAAGCCCGGTTCCCTCCGGCATGGCAGCCGTTATGGCGGTCAGCCTCTTTTCCGCGCCTCCCAGCTTTACCATGGCTTCCGCAAATATATCCGTATAACCCGGCTCCTTCTTTTTATCCAGAGCCTTTCCGGTCTTTATATCAAAGGGGCCCGTTCCGTGAAACCGGTCCGGATGGAGCCTTGCCGGTTCATATCCTCTTCCCTTCTCGGTAAGCACATGAACCACCACCGCGCCCTCCACACGTTTCGCTTCATTTAAAAGCTTCATCATCTGACGCATATTATGGCCGTCCACAGGGCCCAGATAGGTCAGTCCCATATTTTCAAAGAGCATTCCCGGAATGATCAGCTGCTTGATGCTGCTCTTGGTCCGGCGCACTGTATTCACGATACGGTGTCCCACACGGGGTATCTTCTCCAGTGAACGGGTAACCTTAAGCTTGAAGCCCGTATAGGACTCCGCTGTCCGCAGTGCGCTTAAATACGCGGACATGCCCCCCACATTCGGTGCAATGGACATCTTGTTGTCATTGATTATGATAATAAAATTTGTCCTGAGCTCCGCCGCATTATTCAGGGCCTCGTACGCCATGCCGCCTGTGAGGGCGCCGTCGCCGATCACAGCCACCACATGGTAATTCTGTCCCAGTATATCCCGGGCGCGGACATATCCCAGCCCTGCGGAGATGGAGTTGGAGCTGTGTCCCGTATCAAAGGCATCACAATCACTCTCAGACCGTTTCGGGAAGCCGCTCAGGCCCCCTTCCTTCCGAAGCCCGGAAAATCCATTTTTCCTTCCTGTAAGGATCTTATGGGTATAGGCCTGATGGCCCACATCCCAGATGATCTTATCCTGCGGAAGATCCAGTACGTTGTGAAGAGCCAGCGTCAGCTCCACCACCCCCAGATTCGATGAAAGATGACCTCCCGTGCTGCTCACAGACCCGATCAGGAACTCCCTGATCTCCTCCGCCAGCGCCGGAAAATCATCCAGAGCAATTTTATGAATATCATTGGGCTTTTGGATTTTATCAAGAATCATTGGTATCCTTCTTTCATTTTCTGCGACTCACCAGCTCCATGATCAGCCGCTGCAGAAATTCATTTTTCGGTCCCAGACTATCCAGAATGCCAATGGCCTCCCCGGATAATCCGGCCACCTGCTGCGACGCCTTCTCGATGCCGAAAAGGGTCACATATGTAACCTTATTATTCTTTTCGTCGCTGTGGGCAGGCTTCCCCAGCTCCTCGCCGGTGCCTGTCACATCCAGAATATCATCCCTGATCTGGAACGCAAGTCCGATGCTCCGCGCGGCCTTCTCTATCCGGGACACCTCATACTCTCCGGCCCCCGCGAGCGCCGCGCCAGCCATCATGGAAGCCTCGATCAGGGCCGAAGTCTTATGTTCATATATATAGTCCAGCATTTCCTTTTCAAGAGGTTTGCCGTCATTCATTACATCCACGGTCTGACCGCCCAGCATGCCGTAAATCCCGGTCTTATGAGCAATGATCTCCATGGCCCGGATAACCCGCTCCTTATCTGCGGTCCACTGAAACGCCCCCAGCATCGTCTCATAGGCATAATTCAAAAGCGTTACTCCACTCAGGATCCCCATAGCTTCCCCATAGACCCTGTGCACAGTAGGGCGCCCTCTCCGGTAATCGTCATTATCGATTGCAGGAAGGTCATCGTGAATCAGGGAATGCGTATGGATCATCTCAATGGCAGCCATGAAGGGATAAGCTTCCCTGTCATCCCCGCCAAACAGCCGCAGTGTCTCCAGGACAAGCAGGGGGCGAAGGCGCTTGCCTCCGGCATTCATGCTGTAATTCAAAGCCTCCGCCATACGCGCGGCAAATCCTTCCTCCGCAGGCAGATACCCTCGGATGATCTCATTGACCTCATTTATCCTTTTTTCTAGTTCAACCTGGAAATTCACGTAACGTCCCATCCTCATTCATCTGCATCATTTTTTTCTCCACAGTGTCCAGCTTGTCACTGCAGTACTTCAGAAGCTCCATCCCCTGCTTATATAAAAGAAAGGAATCCTCCAATGAGGTTTCCCGATCCTCCAGCTTCGAGGCCAGCTCCTCCAGCTCCTGAAACGCCTCATCAATGGTCTTTTCTTCTGTTTTCTTTTCTTCTG
>CAZGTY010000038.1:19589-22219 GCA_964528895.1 uncultured Blautia sp.
TTTCTTTTCTTCTGTTCGCTTTTCTTCCATTATCTCCTCCGCCATCACTCTCTGTCTACCTTTCTGATACTCCGTATCTGCGCGTCCATGCTTCCATCCGTCACAGATATGGTGAGTATATCGCCCGGCTGCACCTGCTCCGTACTTATGACTGCATGGCCGGAGGTGTCCGCCACATAGGAATAGCCCTGGTTCAGCTTCCGTATGGGAGAAAGCCCGTGAAAGCGTTCCAGATAGATCCCAAGCATATGACGGCAGTCCTTCATTCTGTTCTCCATAGCGGATTCGACTCTTTCCTGCATATCTGCCAGATACTGCCGGTTCTCCAGCAAACGGTTCTCCGGACTTAAATACTGAAACTTTACCTGATGACGCCCGAGCACGCTTCGCAGGAAATCAAGCTTTGTCCACATAGCCCTCCGAAAACGCTCCCCGCAGGCTGCCACAGACTCCACGATGCTGCGGTAATCATCCACCGCAAGCTCCGCCGCCGCCGACGGCGTAGGCGCCCTGAGATCCGCCGCAAAATCCGCGATCGTAAAATCCGTCTCATGGCCCACCGCAGAAATCACCGGCGTGGAGCATTCAAAAATGGCCCTTGCCACGATCTCCTCATTAAAGGCCCATAAATCCTCAATGGAGCCGCCGCCCCTGCCGACTATGATCACGTCCACACCAGCCGCATCCAGCATCCGTATACCCTTTACAATGCTCTCAGCCGCCCCTTCTCCCTGTACCAGGGCAGGATAGAGTATGATCTGCAGATAAGGATTCCTGCGGTACGCAATATTCCGGATGTCCTGGACCGCCGCCCCCGTAGGGGCGGTCACCACACCCAACCGCCGGATATATCTGGGAATCGGCTGCTTATACTCCGGGGCGAACATCCCCATTTCCTCAAGCTGTGCCTTCAGCTTAAGAAAACGCTCGTACAGAGCGCCCGCCCCCTCCAGGGTGATCTCCCTGGCATAGAGCTGATAGCGCCCGTCGCGCTCATACACATCCACGCTTCCTCCCACAACGACCCGGTCTCCGTCCTTCATACGGAAAGCCAGTCCTCTGCGGCTGCCCGCAAACATGACGCAGTTCAGCACGCCGGTCTCATCCTTCAGGGAAAAATAGATGTGTCCGCTGGTATGATATTTGCAGTTGGATACTTCACCCTTTACATAGATCTTTTTCAGAAGATAATCCTGGGTGAACATATTTTTTATATATCGGTTTACCTGACCGACCGAATACGCTGTTTTCATTTCTTCGCCGATTTAATGATGATCTTTGCCCTATGAGTATTTCTGGGAGCGGGCTTCTTTTCAGCGGGATCATCCTTCCTGCCGCTGGCGATCTTTCCCAGCACGCCGTTTACAAAGGAACCGGAATCCTCACCCCCGAAGCATTTCGCCAGCTCCACCGCTTCATTGATCGCCACGCCCAGGGGCATATCCGGCTCAAATTTCATCTCATATACGGCCAGACGGAGAGCGGTAAGATCCACACGGTTCATACGCGAGGTCTTCCAGCCCCTGCTGTACTCGTTCAGCACCTGATCCAGCTCGTCCACATGCTCCTCGATCCTCTGAAATTTCGTCTCTATATACGCCCTGTCCTCTTCCCGAAGCTCACCCAGATTTTCAAAATACAGTGGAAGCTGGTCGTTCATCTCTTCCTCAGAATTAAACTGTGTCATGAACAAAAGCTTAAAAATATGTTCTCTCTGCTCGCGCCTGCGCATAGTTCCTCCTATATAGAAAAAAGGAAAGGGTTACTTTCCTTTTTCGTTTTCCATATCTACACTTGCAATATGAATATTTACATCTGCAACCTCAAGGCCGGTCATGTTCTCGATGGAGGACTTAACCTTCTCCTGAACCTTATGGCAGGTTTCCGGAATGCTTTTATCAAACTCAATATTCAGCGTAAGATCGACGGTGACAACCCCTTCCAGGATTGTGACTTTAACACCCTTGGATAGGTTTTTCATCCCCAACTTGCCTACCAGCTCATTGGTGATATTTCCGCTCATGGATGCAACGCCGTCCACATCGGTAGCCGCAAGAGCTGCGATGATGGTAACCACCTCGTCGGCGATCTGTATCTCACCGATCCCTCCAACCTCCTGCAATTTATATGTCGTTCTCTTTTCTGCCATGTGAAACCCTCCTACGGATAAATCTATCTGCTTTCACTGCCTACATCCCATTATACCAAATCAAAAAATAAAAGGAAAGGGGTTATTTACTGAATTCTGCCAATATTAAATCCGGATTGCGGTCCTGGGTCATACCCACGCTCCAGGCATTCACAAACAAAAGGAGGGGATTCCCTTTCAGATCCGTAACCTTCTTCATATCGGAGGTTCCCGTAAGCTTTGCCACGTCGATCTCCTCTTTATTTGCGATCCAGCGGATATGCTCGTAGGGCAGGCTTTCCAGGCGGATATCCACATTGTACTCATTTTCCAGCCGGTATTTCAGCACATCGAACTGCAGCACGCCCACCACGCCCACAATGATTTCCTCCATACCCGTATTGAACTCCTGGAATATCTGGATGGCGCCCTCCTGGGCAATCTGATTGATCCCCTTTACAAACTGCTTGCGCTTCATCGTGTCGATCTGACGCACCCGCGC
>CAZGTY010000039.1:0-20417 GCA_964528895.1 uncultured Blautia sp.
TACGTCACATTTAGTAATTATATTATACTCCAATTTCACTGTCAACATTTTTTTCGAAGTTTATAAGCAGTTTATAAGCAAGTTTATAAGCCATTTCAAGTCAGGTTATGCATATCACAATCCACCTATAAATCCAACCTGATAATATTTATGTCCGGGCATGGTTTTATTGACAGGCATTTTTTTGGCTTCAGATCGAAAAAACGCTATCTGAGCCTAATTAAAATTAGTTTTATCTACATTGCACCAAATGAAAAACAACTGGAAACGGTACCTGACCTGTGTTATTATCTTATGAAACAACATTAAACGGAATCTGTTACGGGAGGCTTTTTATGATCACACTTTTATCTTCTGTTTTTATTAAAGATAAAACCAACTACGCATCCCCCGCCGTCCGTCAGGCATACGGGATGCTCTGCGGAGGCATGGGTATTTTCCTGAACTTTGTTCTATTTCTGGGAAAATGGCTCGCAGGCTCGCTGAGCGGCTCCATCGCCATCACAGCGGACGCATTTAACAACCTCTCCGATGCAGGCTCCTCCGTGATCACCCTGATCGGTTTTAAGCTCTCCGGGCAAAAGCCGGATCCCCAGCATCCCTTTGGCCATGGCCGTATGGAATACATCTCCGGCCTCTTTGTATCCGTAGCGATCCTGATCATGGGCTTTGAGCTTATCAAAACAGCCGTAGAAAAGCTGCTTCACCCGCAGCCCATTGAGTGCAGTCCGACAATCATTGGCATCCTGATCGCTTCCATTCTGGTAAAAATCTACATGTTTTTTTATAATCAGTCCCTGAGCAAACGGCTGAACAGCACCGCCATGTACGCTGCGGCCATGGACAGTCTCAGTGACACCGTATCCACGCTGCTGGTCCTTGCGGCTACCGTAATCAGCCATTTTACAGGTTTTGTGCTGGACGGGTGGTTCGGCATTCTGGTGGGCGCTTTTATCTTCCGCACAGGCGTTACCACCATGAAAGAAACCATGGATCCCCTTCTGGGGCAGCCGCCGAAAAAGGAACTGGTAGCAGAAATCGAACAGATCGTTACCACCCATCCGCTGGTTTACGGAATCCACGATCTGATCGTCCACGACTATGGCCCCGGGCGCCTGATGATCTCCCTGCACGCGGAGGTCTCTCCTTCCGATGATATATTGGATATCCACGAGATGATCGACCATGTTGAGCACGAGCTTCAGGAACGCCTGAACTGCGTGGCTACCATCCATATGGATCCCATCGTTACAGATGATGAGGAGGTCCTTCGCATGAAGGAAACTGTAAAGGCTATTGTATTGAGTCTGGATCCGGATTTCACCATGCATGATTTCCGTATGGTGAAAGGCCCTTCCAGCACAAACCTGATTTTTGATGTGGCGGTCCCCTACTCCTGCCAAAAAACGGATATCGAGATTCTGAAAGAGTTGAAGAAAAAAATTCACGCCCTGCCCGGATCCCGTTATTTCGGAGTTATCCAGATAGACCGTGAATATTTTTAGATATTATCGAAAAAGCGGATTCCTCTCACCAGAAATTGGATTCCATCCTCCTGAAGCGGCCCTTCTGCCTCGGTAAATCCATGAAGAGCGCCCTTTGCGCATCGATGAACGACCGGTATCCCCGCGTCTATTAACAGCTTCGCGTAGGTATCTCCATCTTTACGCAGGGAGTCCAATTCACAGGTCTGTATAACTGCCGGCGGCATCCCCCGCAGCTCTTCCTCCGACGCCAGGATCGGGTTGCATAGAGAATCCTTCTGATCCTCTTCTGCGGCATAGGAGTATCCCAGAAGATATCTTAACTCCGATGATAATGATCCTTCACCATTATAACGCTCTTCCTCGGACAATACCATCCCCGTCAAATCAAGGCACATATGATCCGTAACCTGACACGCAAACTGAAATTCCCTTTTTCGCTCTGCCAGAATACATAAGGCTGCCGTCAGGCAGCCCCCGGCGCTTCGCCCTCCTATCACCATACGCTTCTTATCAATGTGGAAACGGTCGGCATGCTCCTGCATATAGCGGATCGTATCATATAGCCAGTAAAGGCCCTCCGGATAAGGATGCTCCGGCTGCAGGGGATAATCCAGGGCATAACATTCATACCCCAACTGTTCATTGATTCTATGACAAATCAGATCGCCCTCCTCTATCATTCCCCAGGCCATACCTCCACCATGAATGTCAAAATATACCG
The DNA here is from genome assembly GCA_964528895.1 of uncultured Blautia sp. GTDB lineage: Bacteria > Bacillota > Clostridia > Lachnospirales > Lachnospiraceae > Blautia_A. The sequence goes on from CAZGTY010000039.1 coordinate 2,209, forward strand.
GCGCCTTTTCTTTTTTGCTTGCATAATGAAGAAGTCTGCGCGTTTTTCCGTCCATCACGGCCTCCATGTATTCGCCATGGATATGACGGCATTTTACCTTTTCCCTGACGATTCTCAGCATTTCCGGCTTTATCCTGCTGATTCGTTCCTGCGCTTCACATCTTGTGATTATATCCATTTCATTCAATGCTAAAACTCCTTCCGGTACTGTGACGGTGTTACCTTTTCTATCTTTTTAAAGGCTTTATTAAAAGTCCTGTAATCACGAAATCCGACCTCCTCCGCCACTTCCGAAATAGGTTTGTCTGTCTCCACAAGAAGCGTTTTTGCCATTTCTATCCGCACGCTGGTCAGGTAAGTAAGATAATTGACGCCGATCTCATTTTTAAATAAATGGCTGACATAATTATCATTCATATAGAATTCCTCGGCGATAATTTTCAAGCTGATCTCCTCACTCAAATGTTCCTGGATATATTTTGTGATATAGTAAATCTGCTTTCTGGGCGCATCCCGTTTGTTTTCCGTTTCAGAATCTTCTCTCGAAAGTGTTCTGTGGTTATTCCCTGTTCTTTGCATATTCTGTTCCATGCTGTTCCGGTACATGGATATCTTCAGATTGTCCAAAACCTCCGCAAACTCATGAAAATCCACCGGCTTCAAAATATATTCCTCCACCTTCAGCCGCAGCGCTTCTCTGCAATAAAGGAAATCATCATAACCGCTGACAATGATAAATGCCGTCTTAGGGCTGCTTTTTTTCACTCTTCGAATTACCTCAATCCCGCTCAAAAAAGGGAGATTAATATCCATGATAACAATATCGGGCTTTATTTCGCTGATCACATTCACTGCTTGTATTCCGTCTCCGGCCTCCCCCACAATCTCACAGCCATGCTCCTTCCAGTTAAACAGCTTTTTAAAGCCTTCCCTGATCCTGATCTCATCATCGACAAGAAATACCCGATATTGCTTCATGAAGCTTTCCCTCCTTATCGCCTCTTCAGTACAACCGGCACGATGCCTTTGGAATGTCTGCCGGGAAGGCAGCACTCGATGAGCAGCTCCAGCCGCGCTCCCGGATAATTATCCGCATTAAACTCTATCATGGTTTCAGCACAGGAGCCGCTCAAATTATTTAAAGGCAGCTCCACGCAGCGGGGACTGAGCATTTCCACACCCTCCGGCGCATAAACCATAATGGACACCCATTGCTGCTCATTCAGATAAAATGCATTTCTTACACATATCTTCAGTTTCCTGTTCTGATTCTTTTCAAAGAATACGCTTTTCTGATAATCCACAGAAACATGCATCGCCGGAAAATCGTGATACACGACATACGGGCCCCGGCCGACAAGCTGATCCAACGGGACGTCCTCATCTATACAATGAGAGTTCAACTGATAAAGAAATCCGCTGCCCTTTGTGCAATACAGATCCCCGCCGTCCAAGCAATTGATCTCCATTCCGGAGGGAGCCAGAATATCACAATATTTAATTCCAACAAAGCCCGGCATAATCCGAATAATCCTTTCTGTCAGCTCCGCTGCGGTTTTCGGAGTCCAAATACCCCTGCTCGTCAGATCAATACACATTGTTTCAATCCTGTCGTCCAGCGGCTCTGTCCACTTCTTCGGAAGCTTCTCCGCGCCCAGAAGGATTCCGAGAGTTGCTCCCAGTGTCGCGGCCGTACAATCCGTATCTTCCCCGAGGGAGTTGGCAAGTACAATGCTTTTTTCAAAATCGCCCTCTCCATACAGCCATCCGGCAACTGTGAAAGCAACATTCTCAGGCGCATCAAATCCCGGCTCTCCCAACGCCATTCCCTCATTATCTCCGCCGACGTCAATATCATTCAGCCGCTGGCCCTGAATCCCAAATGTACCGGGAGCCAGATTATGAATGATCTTTCTTGCGTCATAGATATCCACTCCATGATCGTAGCACTCGATTGCCTTTAAAATAGCCCGGCTCATCATACTTTCCTCCGGAATATAAGAAAGCCCGATGGAAATCAGTTCCCGATAATTCTGTTCTGCAAATGCCGCGCTCTGGACCGCCGCAAAAAAGATTTCTCCATAAAGTCCTTCATAAGCATGATCTACAGACGCATCCTCATAAGCGTAACGAACCGCGATTTCGGGATGTCCCGGCGCAAGGCAGGCCCAGATTTCGGATCGGATAAAACATCCATTACTGTTTTTATATACGTTTTCCACCTCACCGCTCAAAGGAGGAATCAGCCCGGACCGAAGATTGGCTTTTGCCGTCCCGTACTCCACCCAGTTTGGAATAATATACGAAAGCCAATATTCACCCAGGATAGAGGAATTTACTCTGCGGCCGTATTTTTCGACTGCCGAAAGCCATACGATCTGAAGATCCAGATCATCATTCGCCGGCGGTCCCATGGACAAATCCTGGGAATAAAAATCCACATGATTAATCTGCCTCATGCATTCATACGGAGCCCCCAGCGCCCCTCCGATATTTTTTCCTCTCCAGCACCCTAACACTTTATCTTTATATTGTTCCAGGTTCAGTTTCATAATTATAATCTCCATTATTTTCATTTTTCCTGTTGTTCACTTCAGCTGTCACTATTCATTTCTCATATCATCCTTCAGTTCCTTTTCAATATAGATCACCGCGCAGATTCCGCCCTCTTCCCTTTTTCTGTAAATCAGCCCGTCCAGATTGGGGTAAAAAGCTTTCAGACGGCTCTGGACATTCCGGATCCCTATACTTTCTTTCTCCTCAGATGTCAGACCTTCCGTCTCATTCAGATCCAGCAGCCGTTCAACCATTTTGCCGGTTTCTTTTGTAAAACCTATTCCGTCATCTTCTATTCTGATTTCAATCAACGAAGGATTTTCAGTGAATTTGCATACATGAATCAAAATCATACCCTCATAGCCCTTGTTTCGAAGGCCGTGAAGCAGGCTGTTTTCCACCACCGGCTGAAGGACAAAATTAGGCATTTCCGTTTCCAGCAGTTCATCCTCCACACAGATCCGGTAATTCAGCAGCGGATACCGGTATTGCATCAATTTCAGATATGAGCTGATAAGCTCCACCTCGTGCTCCAATGTCACGACAGAATCCTTTATTTTCACGCTGAGTCTGAAAAAGTTCACAAGCTGCATCAACATTTCCGCAGCTTCCTCATCCTGATTCAGTTCTGCGCTGATGCGGATCGTATCCAGGGTATTGTATAAGAAATGCGGGTTAATCTGGCTTTTCAGGTACAGCATCATCAGCCTTTCCTCATTCAGCTTGCCTTCTTTAATCTGCATCTGTGATCTGTACTCTTTTTCGATCAGGTCGCTGATCATGTCCATCATGCCGTTAAATGCGTAGATCAGGCGGCCCGTCTCGTCGCTGGATGTGACAGGATACCGGACCGACAGCTTCTCAGAGTCAAAGCTCTGCATTTCATCCGCCAGATATGTGATCGGCGCAATAACTCTGCGGACGCATCCACGGATGATAACGATCACAGCCAGCAATGCGGCGGCGGTCATGAGCAGATAATACTTCATAAATCGCAAAATCTCTCCGGCGATGCATACAGCCGGCTTGCCGGAAACGAGAATTAATCCGCTGGCTTCCGACTGATGCGCGGAAACCAGATACCTCTGATCATTCCAGACAACGATTCCTTTTTCCTCTCCATCCAGCTTCCCCTTCAGACTATCATTATAATCCCCGATATTCCGCAGAAGGCCCGATGGATCTTCACTGCACACAATCCTGCCGCTTTCTGTCAGGAGGAGATAGTCCATGCTTTCTCCCAGCGTGCTCCGACAGATCTCTCTCAGCGTCTTCACCGGAGCTGTCAGAATAATGGATCCAACCTTCTCGTGGGGAGAAAATGAATAGATATCCCTCACCATCCATACGCAGTTATTCAAATACGGATCGGACGCATATTCGCCGCTGAACCGCAGAAAAAAAGGCTGCTGATAAATCATAAAGCTGCAGTTCGCAATCTTCATCGGCTCCATGGGAAAGGCCTCAAGCTGTTTCTGGATTTCTCCTTTTTCAAAGCTTTTCACTGCCGCATCGGTAGGATTGAGATAAAAAATCAGATTATCCTGATCCAGCAGATAAATTCCGCTGATATCATCGCGTATGGCAATCAGGGAACTGTAAAAATCATGCAGATACTGCTCTGCCATAATTTGCTCATAAAGGGTCATATCATGATAGCCTTCAATGATATTCCGCGTATCCTCATCAGCCATGCTCATAAGTGAAACGCGGCACATATCCTTCAGCTTGTCATCTATGGAAACCAATGTATTCGTTTCATAGGAGTGAAACATCTCCGTCTCTTTTTCAATAATCAGACGGTAATTAATGATCAGGATAGTAAAAAAGAGCAGCAGAAAAACCGCGCAGAATACCAGGCTGATCCTTATAATCAGTTTGTGGCTGATGCTATTGCGGAATTTGTTTTTCTGCGCGGTTTCTCTCTTCTTTTTCATTACCCTTTCACAGCTCCCTGTGTTAATCCTTCAATCATAAATCGCGAAGCAAAAATATAAAATATTCCAATAGGAAGCAGGCATATCACCAATGCTGCAAACATTACCCTCACCGGAAACTGCGCCGATCCGGTTGTCGCCGCAAAATGAATCGGAATGACGGACAGCGGCAGTTTTTCTTTATCACTGATAAATGTCATTGCGAGCTGCAGCTCATTCCACGATGTCAGAAACGTCTGGATCAAAACAAACGCAAGCCCCGGTTTTGCCAACGGCAGCATGACGGAAATAAACGCGCGAAGGTTTCCGCCTCCATCGATGTACGTGGCTTCCAGAAGCTGATCCGGCAGGGAGTCAAAATAATTTTTCAGCATCATCAAATTAAAACAGGATGACAGGATCGCATACGGAAAAATCACCGAGACCGGAGATCCCAGCATCCCCATTGCCCTGACTGTCATGAACAGCGGAAATACAAGCGCCGCGCTTGGTATCATCATTCCCATAAGCAGGCAGTAGTAGAACACCTTTCTTCCTTTAAACTGCAGCTTTGAAAACGCAAAGGCCGCAGGGGCCAGCGCACAGGAAACGACAAGCATCACCGCTCCCGTAATGAAACAGCTGTTTCCCAGATTGATAAAAAGATTAAATGATTGAAAGACTCTCGTGTAATTTCCCAGGCCATCCACCGCGACAGATTTTTTCAGCATCAGGATGATTGGATACATAAATATAACACAGGCCGCAATACAGATAAAATGCGTCACGCAGATTCCCCATTTTATTCTCTTTTTTTTCCTCATCATGCAAAATCCTTATCCTTATCATTATTATAATACAAATACAGTTGTACCGCAGTAATAAACATCGCAATCAAAAACATAATAACTACAATAGCCGACGACATTCCCTGATTGAACAATGAAAAAGACTGTGTATTAATGTATGTGGAAAAAAATTCCGTGGCATGATTCGGGCCTCCTCTTGTAAGCACATATGGAATATCAAAGGTTTTCAGAGAACCGATCATGCCCATGATGAATATGGTGTAATGCGTCCCGCGAAGAAGCGGCAGGGTAATTTTAAAAAACTGTCCGAACGCGCCTGCGCCGTCAATTCTGGCCGCCTCGTACACATCCTCGGAGATATTCAGCATTCCCGTATAATACACCAGCATACTGTATCCCGTCCACTGCCAGATATTGATCACAATGATACAGATCAAAGCTGTTTTCGGTTCAGCCAGCCATGAATGGCAAAGGCTTTCCAGATGAATTGCCCTGAGAAATTCATTCAGATAACCCCTGTTTGATTCCAGGATTTTTGAAAAAATATTGCCCACAATCGTAGGCGTCGCTACAATCGGCAGATAAATCAAGGTTCTGTACAGGTTTGCCGCCTTCATTTTCTTTCTCAGCAAATTCGCGAAAAACAGCCCCAAAGCTGCCTGTATAATTATCGTACAGAAGGCAAAAACAAAAAAGTTTTTAAGAACTGTTTTCATAACAGGATCCTGAAATAAGGACCGGTAATTTGCCAGGCCGATAAATATTTTTTCACGGCTGATCCCATTCCAGTCAAAGAAACTGATCCTGATATTATAAATAATCGGATATACAATAAATACTGCAAATAAAATCATCATTGGCAGGATAAACAGATATCCGGAATACTTTTTCCCTTTCATGTCCGACCCTCCTCGTATAGCATACAATGGCAGAATCATCTGCCATTGTATTACTCAAATCCGTTATCGAACGTTTTCCGAAACAGCCTGAATCTGCGCCGCCGCATCTTCCGGAGTCACCTCATTAATTGCAAGCGCCGTCAGCATATTGCAGATTTCCGTACTCAATTCCGCATTTTCAACGCCTCTGACTCCCGCCACATTATCTGTTCCGTTCCGGACAATTACATCAAGATTTTTCTGCCCGTCCTCACTGAGGCCGGAAACATTTAATTCCATATCTGCCCTGGACGGCATATATTCCAGATACTCATTTACCAGCAGCTCCTGCCCTTCGTTTACCAGATAATCCATCCATTTAAAGGCAGCCTCCTTCACTTCAGATTCCGGATTCATACAGAGGATCACATCCACGGAAGCGGTGACCGGGCACACCTTTCCATCGTCATTCCAGTCAATAAGGAAAATATCATGGGAAGAACCTTCACTGTTAAAGTTCGTTTGTGTCTCCTCATCCGTCAATGTATACATATTCATTGCCCATGAGCCATTCATAAACATGGGAATGCTTCCTTCTCTCTGGAACATATCATTTACATCATTATAAAGGGTCATTCCCACGGCTCCATCCTGGAACACTCCGTCATTAAAAAGCTCCTGCCACAGAGCAAGAGACTCCACGATCTCAGGTTCTGTGAAAGACTTCTCCCCGTCAATCGCAGCATACAGGGTATCTGCATTAATATCAGCAGCCATACTCATCCAGCAGTCCAGATTAAGCCAGCTATCCTTCGCTCCGATCGCCATCGGAAACTGTCCCTGCTCACGCAGCGTCTGCGCGGCCTCCTTCAGCTCGGCATAAGAGGTGGGAACTGAAAGTCCGTATTCCTCAAGCATTTTTGTATCCGCCCAGGCATAGCCCGCATAAGTAAGTCCAAGAGGAACTCCGTATACCGAACCATTTTCATCTTCTATGATATCCATACAAAAATCAAGAAATTTTTCTTTCCACTCGTCTCCCCAGGCTCCCTGGCAATAAGAGGTAATATCCTCCTCAAAATCTCTGAACTCATTGTAAGCAGAGCCTGCCTGCATCCCATAGACATCCGGACCCTCGCCGCCGATCAGGCTTACCCGAAGCTGATCGAGATGGCTTCCTGATCCTACATAAACGTAATTAATTTCAATATCCGGATTTTCCTTCTCAAAATTCTCGATAATCTGATAAATTGGACTTCCTTCTCCCGAATCAGCCGGATTCCATGTCTGGAAGGTGACAACCGTCTTTTCTTCCTCCTGCGCATACGTAGTCACACAGCCGGTTCCCGCAACTGAAACCGCGCACAGTGATAAAGACAATGCAACACTCCATATCTTTTTCATCATATTCGCCCCTTTTCTCATAATATTTGTTTTTCCATTATTTCTTTCCCAATATAATTTTCTTCAGAAATGCATTTCCCGTATGATTATTATGAATAATTTTACCCTCTTTGAATATGCATATTTTGTTTATATTTGTGTCGATATTTTATAGAAACCGATAAATTTATGATTCACCGGTTCATGTAAAATGCGCGCCGCAAAAAACGCGGCGCGCATTCAATCAAAAAATTCTATTCTCATCAGAGTTAATCCATGTGCGGGGGCAGTCGGCCCGGCAGCCTCCCGGTCGCATGCTTCCAGAATATCCTTTACCCGCTCCGGCGGATACTGTCCGTTTCCCACCTCGATCAGTGTTCCCGCAATAATGCGGACCATATTATAAAGGAAGCCCTCTCCGGAAACCCGAATGGTGATCATATCCCCATCACGCCGCACCTCAATGCCGGTCAAGGTGCGGACAGTGCTCTTCACCTGAGCTCCTGCCCCGCAGAAGCTGGCGAAATCATGCCTGCCGATAAGATAAGATGTGGCCTCGCGCATCTTTTCCACGTCCAGCTTATAGTGATAAAAATAAGAATACAGCCGTTCCGTAGGCACAGGAAATTTTCGGTTCAGAATACGATACTCGTAAGTCTTTTCACTGCCGCAATACCTGGGATGGAAATCCGGCTCCACCTCCTCGGAAAGCTGGATACGAATGTCCTCGGGCAGCCGTTGGTTCAGGGCGTAGGATATCTTCCCGCCTGGGATCCTTGTCTCCGTGTCAAAAACGGCCACATTCCCCAATGCATGTACTCCCGCATCCGTCCGGCTGGCCCCGATGATCTCAATCTTTTCTCCCAAAAGCTCTGACAGGGCGTCGTTTAATACGCCCTGAACCGTAATACCGTTTGGCTGGATCTGCCAGCCACAGTAATTGGTGCCGTCATAGGCCACCACAAGTCCCACTCGTTTCATGCTCTGCCTCCTGTTTCCCTTATTCAGATTCCGAATATTCGAAACAAAACAGCGACAGCCAGATAGATCCATAAAACCAGATAGGCGATCCTGTCTGCTGTCCTGTATTTCAGCGGCTTCATCTGAGTCCGATGATCACCTCCGTGATAACATCTGGCCTCCATCGCCATAGCCAGATCGTTCGCCCTGCGGAAGGCAGAGATAAACAGCGGCACCAGAAGCGGCACCATATTCTTTACCCTTTGGAGCAGGTTCCCGTTTTCAAAATCCGCCCCTCTGGCAATCTGCGCTTTCATGATCTTATCCGTCTCCTCCAGCAGAATTGGAATAAATCGAAGCGCAATGGACATCATCATGGCTATTTCATGCACCGGCACGCGGATCTTATTTAAGGGGCGCAAAAGGCGCTCAAGGCCGTCCGTGAGCTGGTTCGGGGTAGTGGTAAGGGTCATGACGGAGGAGCCGATCACCAGGTAAATCAGGCGGATAGCCATTTTCCCGGCCAGTACAAGGCCCTCCCTTGTAATCTTCAGGAAGCCCCAGCTCCACAGGATCTCCCCCGGCGTAAGGATCATGTTAAATACTACTGTTATCATTAAAAGGATGAAGATGGCCTTCAGTCCCTTAAACATAAATTTCACCGGAACCCTGGAAAGGGCAATCACCCCGATCAAAAACACGGTCGCTACTCCGTATCCTGGTATGGAATGAAATAAAAATATGGAAATAATAAAAAACAGGGTTCCCGCCAGCTTTACTCTGGGATCCATGCGGTGAAGCGGGGAATCCGCAGGATAATACTGGCCTATGGTAATATCTCTAATCATTGGCGGAGCCTCCCTTCCACAGAGGAGAATTCTGCTTTTTCAGCGCGGCCAGAATATTCTCGCCGGCCTCCGCCACTGTGGTTGCCTCCGCATCCACTTCAAGGCCCCGCTCCTTCAGCGCATGCATGATATAAGTGATCTGCGGCGCCGCAAGGCCCATGGCCTCAAGCTCCCTGTAATGGGAGAACACCTCCTTCGGCGTATCATCGTAGGCTATTTCCCCCTGGTTCATCACAATGAGACGCTCTACATATTTGGCTATATCCTCCATACTGTGGGACACCAATACAATGGTAATGCCCCGCAGTTTATGAAGCTCTGCAATCTGATCCAGAATATCGTCACGGCCCCTGGGATCCAGCCCGGCCGTAGGCTCATCCAGAATCAGGATTTTCGGATTCATGGCCAGCACTCCCGCTATGGCCACACGCTTTTTCTGTCCTCCGGACAGCTCAAAGGGGGATTTTTTATAATTCTTTTCCTTAAATCCCACCTGTGCCAGGGCCCGCCTTGCCTCTTTCTCCGCTGCCTCCCTGGTCAGCCCCTGGTTCATAGGACCAAAACACACATCCGAGAGTACGTCGCTCTCAAACAGCTGGTGCTCCGGATACTGAAACACCAGCCCCACCTCGCTCCGGAGCGCCCTGCGGTCATATTTTTCCGCCCAGATGTCCTCTCCATTATAGGTGATGGCGCCGGAAGTGGGCCGGATAAGCGCGTTGAGATGCTGGATCATCGTAGATTTTCCGCTTCCGGTATGTCCGATCACACCGATAAACTGCCCGTCCGGAATATTCAGATTAATATTCTTCAGCGCATGAACCTCATAAGCAGTCCCCGGGCTGTAGGTGTAAGTCACATTTTCCAGTTCTATTGACATAAGGCATTCACCAGCTCTTCCGTAGTCAGTATTCCCGCCGGGATGTCCACTCCCCTGCATCGGAGGTTATGCGCCAGCAGCGTCACCTGCGGCACATCCAGACCGTATTGCTTCAGAGTCTCCACCTGAGAAAATATTTCCCTGGGCGTGCCCTGCATCACAATCTCTCCGCTGTCCATCACAAAGACCCGGTCCGCATGTATCACCTCTTCCATATAATGGGTGATCAGTATGACCGTCACATTTTCCTGCCTGTTCAGCTCACTGACTGCCTCCAGGACCTCCCTGCGGCCATTGGGATCCAGCATGGCGGTAGGTTCATCCAGCACAATACACTTCGGGCGCATAGCCATAACGCCTGCGATGGCTACCCGCTGCTTCTGCCCGCCGGAAAGCTTATTTGGAGAATGATGACGATAAGCGCTCATTCCTGTTTTCTCCAGGCTGTACTCCACTCTTTTCCAGATATCCTCCGTGGGAATCCCCATATTCTCCGGACCGAATCCCACGTCCTCCTCCACCACGGTGCCAATGATCTGGTTGTCCGGATTCTGAAACACCATACCAGCCTTCTGGCGGATCTTCCAGAGCTCCGGTTCGTTAGCCGTATCCATTCCATCCACCCATAAGGTTCCCTCGCTCGGCAGCAAAAGTGCGTTTATGTGCCTGGCAAGAGTAGACTTTCCAGAGCCGTTATGCCCCAGAATCGCCACGAATTCACCGGCTTCAATGTCCAGGTTCACATCATTGACGGCCCTCTGTGTATCCTGCACATTGCCGTCCTCGTCATACTTCAGATAGTCAAATCCCAGCTTGAATGCCTTGATAATTCCCATTTATTTTTTCCTCATATCAGTTGTCAGGCTTCCTCCGTAGCTGCCGGCTCATTAAATCCGATCAGCTCGTCGATCAGCGCCCGGATTTCATCCCTTCCCTGTTTTGTCTCTGCAGAAAAAGGAATCACTCTGGTACCTGGGCAAAGCTTCAGCCCTTCTTTTATCAGTTTCAGCTGCTTCTGCACCTGGCTTCTTTTCAGCTTATCCAGCTTGGTGGCAATGATGATGGGTTCAAACCCATTGTGACAGATCCATTCATACATTATCCGGTCATTTGCCGAGGGATCATGACGTATATCGACCAGGAGAAATACTGCCTTCAGATTTTTCGAGCCGTGAAGGTATCTCTCGATCATCTTTCCCCATTTTTCCTTTTCCGACTGCGCCGCCTTTGCATAGCCGTACCCCGGAAGATCCACCAGGTACATACATCCATTGATATTATAAAAATTTATTGTCTGGGTCTTGCCCGGCTGGGAACTGGTTCGCGCCAGGGATTTACGGTTCATCAGCCCGTTGATCAGGGAGGATTTCCCCACATTGGACCTGCCGGCAAAAGCCACCTCCGGGCGGCCGGTGTCCGGCAGCCTGCTGGTGATCCCGCATACAATATCCAGAGATACATTTTTGATTATCATGATTGATTCCTCTTCGTACCGGAAGCCCTATTTTCTGCTGAAGGCTTCCTTCAGTACGTCCTTCATATTATCCACAAAGGAAATGTCCAGCCCTTCCAGGACCTCCTGATCCAGCTCCTGGATATCGGCCTTATTTTCCACCGGAACCAGAACCTGCCTGATCCTGGCATATTTGGCAGCCAGCAGCTTTTCCTTCAGTCCGCCGATGGGAAGAACACGCCCCCGAAGGGTGATCTCCCCTGTCATTGCCACATCCGCACGGACTTCTCTTCCGATAATAGCGGAAAGCATAGCGGTAGCCATGGTAATACCCGCTGACGGCCCATCCTTGGGAACTGCTCCTTCAGGGATATGTACATGGATATCATGCTCATTAAAAAATTCCTGGGATACGCCGTACTGCCCCGCAACAGAACGGATGTAGGTAATGCCCGCCTGGGCGGACTCCTTCATCACATCCCCCAGCTGGCCGGTAAGGATCAGTTCACCCTTTCCCGGCATGACGTTCACCTCTATCTGCAGGGTATCGCCGCCCACCTGTGTCCAAGCCAGGCCTCTGGCAATTCCAACCTCATCGTGCTTATTTGCCATCAGGTAATTATAGCGTGGTTTCCCCAGATAATCAGACAGATTCCCGACTGTGACCGTCACCTTATTCCGGCCATTTTCCATAATATCCCGGGCAGCCCTGCGGCAGATCCGGCCAATCAGCCGCTCCAGAGAACGCACGCCCGCTTCCTTTGTATAATGATTGATCATTTTTCGAAGCGCAGCCGCCTGAATGGTGAGGCGGCCCTTTTCTATGCCGTTCACCTCCATCTGCTTGGGAATCAGATGCTCTTTTGCAATGTGTTCCTTTTCGTTCTCCGTATAGCCGGATATTTCGATCACTTCCATCCTGTCCAGAAGCGGCCCCGGAATGGACTGCGCATCATTTGCCGTGGCAATAAACAATACCTCCGACAGATCCTGGGAAAGTTCCACATAATGATCATTAAAATGCTTATTCTGCTCCGGATCCAGCACCTCCAGAAGCGCGGAGGCTGTGTCGCCCTTATAGTCGCTGCTGGTCTTATCGATCTCATCCAAAAGTATCAGTGGATTGTTGACGCCCACCTGCTGCAATGCGGCCGTGATCCTGCCCGGCATAGCTCCCACATAGGTTTTCCGGTGGCCGCGGATCTCCGCTTCGTCCCGGACTCCGCCCAGACAAATACGCACATATTTCTTATCCAGAGCCTCAGCCAGGGACTTGGCAATGGAGGTCTTTCCGGTTCCGGGAGGTCCCACCAGACACAGGATCGGGCTCTTTCCTTTATGGGTGAGCCTGCGAACAGCCAGAAATTCCATGATGCGTTCCTTTACGTCCTTCAGTCCGTAATGGCCTTCCTCCAGTATCTCCCATGCTTTTTTCAGATCCTCGCTGTCCTGGGAACGCTTATTCCAGGGAAGGCTCAATAATGTCTCGATATAGCTGCCAAGTACGGAGCTCTCCGCCGAGCTGCCGTGCATGCTTTTAAAGCGGTTGATCTCTTTATTTATCTTTTCCTTTACTTCCCCGGAGGCATCAAGCTCTCTGCATTTTTTGCGGTATTCCTCCGCCGCGTCCCCGGTGTCCTCTTCTCCAAGTTCCTCACGGATAAGCTTCAGCTGTTCCCGCAAAATATATTCACGCTGATTTTTATCAATACGGCCCTTCAGTTTTTTCTGCAGATCCTTTCCGATTTGCATTACCTGGATCTCATTTGTAAGGATAGCGCCCAAAACCTCATACTGCTCCTCCAGAGAAACAGCCTCCAGAATTTTCTGCTTTTGCTGATAAGCAAGAGGGAGATTCACGGAGACACGGGTAATCAGCTCCTCCACGTCCCCAATGCTCAGAATCTGAGCTGCCAGCTCCTTGCTCACCTTTCCGTTTTCCAGACAATATTGCTGGAAAAGCTCACGGATGCTCCGGTACATGGCTTCTTCCACCACCGGTGACAGGGGATCTGGCTTCTCGTCAAAAACAGCCGCTTCCGCACGGATAAAAGGATATTCCTGCTCCAGGCTCAAAAGCTCGGCCCGCTCAATACCTTCCACCAGAATCCGAAGCAGATTCTGGGGAAGCTTCACCACCTGCTTTACACAGGCGATAGTTCCGATCTGATATAAATCCAAAAGCCCGGGAGTCTCTGCTTCCGGGTTCTTCTGGGTAATTAAAAATATTTCCTGATCCTTCAGCATCGCCGCTTCAACGGCTTTCACGGACCGTTCTCTGCTCACGTCAAAATGCACGATCATCCCCGGGAGGATCGTCAAGCCGCGAAGCGCTACTGTGGGCAATACGCGAATGGGATTACTCATCTATCATCAGTCCCTTCTTCAGGCAGTCTCCGTTTTTCCCTTTTTTCTGGGCCGGCGGCCTCTGCGTTCCACCGGCGCCGGAGCCTCGCCGTGTATGATTTCCGGTTCCCCGGTTCCTTCTACTACTTCCTTTGTGATGGTGCATTTACGGATGGTATCATCAGACGGAGTGCGGTACATAAGATCCATAAGAGAATTCTCCATGATCGCCCTCAGTCCTCTGGCGCCTGTCTTTCTTTCCAGAGATTTCTTCGCAACCAGCTCCAGAGCCTCGTCGGAGAAATCCAGTTCTACCCCGTCCAGCTCAAATAATTTATGGTATTGTTTTGTCAATGCATTCTTCGGCTCCCGTAAAATACGGATCAGCGTCTCATCGTCCAGCGCATCCAGGCTCACTACCACGGGCAGACGACCGATGAACTCCGGAATCAGTCCATACTTGATGAAATCCTCCGGCATAACCTCCTTCAGCACCTCGCCCACATTGCGCTCGTGCTTCGGCGTCACTTCCGCTCCAAAGCCGATGGCCTTGGTATCCTTGCGCGCCTCGATGATCTTTTCAATACCCTCAAAGGCTCCGCCGCAGATAAACAGGATATTGGTGGTGTCAATCTGAATAAATTCCTGATGCGGATGCTTGCGGCCTCCCTGGGGCGGCACACTGGCAACGGTTCCTTCCAGAATCTTCAAAAGCGCCTGCTGGACGCCCTCGCCCGATACATCCCTCGTAATGGATGCATTCTCGGATTTCCGGGTGATCTTATCGATCTCATCGATATAAATAATACCATATTGGGCGCGCTCGATATCATAATCTGCCGCCTGAATGATCTTAAGCAGAATATTTTCCACGTCCTCGCCCACATAGCCTGCTTCCGTCAATGTAGTGGCATCCGCAATGGCAAAGGGTACATTTAAAAGACGGGCCAGCGTCTGCGCCAGCAATGTCTTGCCGGAGCCAGTGGGCCCCAGCATAAGGATATTGCTCTTCTGAAGCTCCACATCCAGGTTTCTCGAAGCGCACACACGTTTATAATGATTATACACTGCCACGGACAGAGTCTTCTTAGCAGCATCCTGGCCAATTACATAGTCGTCCAGAATACTGTGTATCTCCTCCGGTTTTAACAGATTAATGTCCATATCATCGACGTCGCCGCGGTCATACACCGCAAGCTCCTCTTCCATGATCTCCGCGCAGATGCTGATACACTCATCGCAGATAAAGGCGCCGTCCGGGCCTGCAATAAGCTTGCGAACCTGATCCTCCGACTTTCCGCAAAATGAGCACCTGACTTTTCCTTCTTTCATCCTGTCTGCCATAAATTCTTTCCTTTCTGACAATTCCTTCTTATATATATTTCAAAATGAGGCTGCTTGATAAACGTAAGCAGCCTCATTTACATTACTTATGCATAACAACCCCGTCGATCAGTCCGTATGCCCTGGCTTCCTCCGCTGACATATAGTTGTCACGGTCAGTATCCTTCTCAATGACTTCATAAGGCTGTCCTGTATTTTCCGCCAGAATTTCATTCAGCGTTCTCTTGGTCTTTGCAATGTGATCGGCCACAATCTGGATCTCCGTTGCCTGCCCCTGCGCGCCGCCGGATGGCTGGTGGATCATGATTGTGGAATGGGGCAGCGCATAACGCTTGCCTTTCGTTCCGCCTGCCAGAAGGAACGCCCCCATGCTGGCCGCCATCCCCAGGCAGATCGTAGATACGTCGCATTTGATGTATTTCATGGTGTCGTAAATCGCCATTCCGGCTGTTACGGAGCCGCCCGGGCTATTGATATACAGCTGGATATCCTTCCCCGGATCCTCTGCCTCCAGAAAGAGCATCTGTGCCACAATAATGCTGGCGCTCACGTCATTTACTTCCTCGCCCAGAAAGATGATCCTGTCCTTCAAAAGCCTGGAATAAATGTCGTAGCTCCGTTCTCCTCTGCTGGTCTGTTCAATAACATAAGGTACTAAACTCATATTTCTGCCTCCATTCAATGGACAGGCGGACGCCTCCGCCGATTAAACCTCTTTCGCTTCATCCGCTATGAAAGTTACAGCCTTCTGAACAGCTATATCCTTCTTTATCTGCTCTAATTCCTTCTCGCCAAAGAGCTCTTTAACTTTTTCAACTTCCATTTTATACATTTCAGCCATTCTGGTAAGCTCTGCGTTTACCTCTTCCTCTGTAGGCTGAATGTTCTCGATCTCAGCAACCTTCTCCAGAACCAGTCTTGTCCGGATACGTTTCAGGGCCTGGGAGTTCATCTCTTCCATCAGCTTATCCTCTGTCATGCCTGTAAACTGACAGTACTGCTCCATGGTCAGTCCCTGGGACCGCATCCTTCTGGAGAAGTCATCCAGCATCTGGCGAGCCTGGGTATTGATCATAGCCTCCGGGATCTCCATCTGAGCTCCCTCGATCACTTTATTTACCGCAGCGTCTTCCTTAGCGGTACGTGCTTCTTTTTCTTTTTTCTCAATGAGGTTTTTCTTTACATCTTCTTTGTATTCTGCCAGAGTGTCGAACTCGGAAACATCCTGTGCGAAATCATCATCGATCTCCGGAAGCTCCTTCGCTTCGATCTTCTTCACATCGCACTGGAATACGGCTGCCTTGCCGGCCAGCTCTGCCGCCTGATACTCCTCCGGGAAAGTAACGTTTACTTCCACATGGTCGCCGGTCTTAACGCCCACAAGCTGCTCTTCAAAGCCCGGAATAAAGGAATGGGAGCCAAGAGTAAGCGGGTAGTCCGTTCCTTTTCCGCCCTCGAATGCCACGCCGTCCACAGAGCCCTCAAAATCAATGGTAGCGATATCGCCTTCTTCAGCCGCCCTGTCTTCTATGGTGATCGTTCTGGAATTCTTTTCCTGCTCTTTTTTAATCTCATCGTCAACTTCCCCGTCCGTTACGCCGAGATCTGCCTTCGGGACCTCTACGCCCTTATATTCGCCCAGGGTAACCTCCGGTTTTACAGCTACTTCTGCGGTAAAAATAAATGGCTTGCCAGGCTCAGCCTGCGTCACATCGATCTCAGGCTGGGAAACAATCTCCAGGTCGCACTCCTGAAGAGCCATGCTGTAATGCTCCTGGATCAGAGCGTTTGCTGCATCCTCAAGGAAGATGCCCCTGCCGTAAACATTCTCGATCATTTTACGGGGAGCTTTTCCCTTACGGAAACCGGGAATGGAGATTTTCCCTTTTGCCTTCTGATATGCAGCCTGCATTGCCTTATCAAGATCCTCGGCGGAAACCTCGATCGTCAGCTTCGCCATGTTCTTTTCCAGTTTCTCTACCTGTAAACTCATGTTTCCTGTTCCTCCTTAATTATCAGGTTTATATTCATTTCTTATTATTATTTTTAGAATTGCAGTCATTATGGTAGTATAGCATAAGAAATTTAAAAACGCCAGAGTTTTTTCTCAGAAATCATCGTATTTTCACAGGTTTCACGCCCGGTATATGATCGACTGCGCGATTTCCCCTGCTTTTTCTTTCCCTAAAAGCTGTGCGATCAGTGAAAGGCCGAAATCGATAGCCGTTCCCATGCCTCTGCTGGTAGTTACATTTCCGTCCACCGCCACGCTGTCCTTGACGGTTTCCGCCCCGTCCAGTTTATCCATGAAGGAAGGGTACGAGGTGGCTCTTCTTCCTTTTAAAAATCCAAGCGCCCCGAATATGCTCGGCGCAGCGCAGATGGCTGCGATCCTGCCGCCCTTTCCATAGTGCTCCGCAAGGAGCTCTTTAAGCGGTTCGTATTCTCCCAGATAGCGCGTTCCCGGCATTCCTCCCGGAAGCACCAGCATGTCCGCGTCGCCGAAATCCGTCTCTGAGAAAAGGCCGTCCGTCATCAGGGTGATTCCGTGGGAGGTAGTCACCTCCCGCGTTTCTTTTATGGAAATTGTCCTTATGTCTATTTTTGCCCTCCGCATGAGATCCACCACGGTAAGCCCCTCAATGTCCTCAAATCCGTCCGCAAGAAAAATATATACTTTGCTCATAATGCACCTCCTGTATGGCTATTACCGATTGTTATAGGGAACGGCCAAAAATACGCCGTTTCTAAAGTTTAGTATAACATTGCTCTTCCTTTTTTACAATAAAGCGGGTATACTAAAAAATAAAAAAATGCCGCGCAGCCCGCCCGGGCG
>CAZGTY010000040.1:0-1990 GCA_964528895.1 uncultured Blautia sp.
TGCCTCTACGGCATTGCTCAAGGCAAATATGATCTGATCTGTCTGCTTATCAAGTTCTCTTTCGCTATTCACGGCTGTACCCCGGCCTTCTTACGATTTTCGTTCCGTTGGTATTATAGTATATTGCCATTTCCCCCGTCAACTTTATTTTGCTTTTACTCCGTATAAATTACGCGGAAAAAACGGAGCCAAAACCCCATTGACTTGGAAAAATCCGTATGCTAAATTAAAATAAATACGAAAGGGGGATTTTTATGCAAAAGAAAGTAATGCTTCTGGGCTTACTGGCAGCGATGACCTTCGGAATCAGCGCTACCGCCCGGGCAGAAAGTGAAACCGGAGAGGTATCTCCATACCGCGCCTGCGAACACACCTACAGCTACCAGCTTCAGGAGGACAGCCATGAATCTACTGACACGGAAAGCGGGCTGCGCCATTATGTGTGCAGCGAATGCGGGGCGGAATACTCTTATGAGACAGCGCCTCTGATCTACACGGAAAATCCGGCCACCGGAGAGCCTGTGACACAGGCAGGCGCCAGCAACCCGCTGTTTGAAAGCTGGGAGCATGTTCCCGACGGAGAGCCCCATGTATTCTGGTCCAGAGACGACGAGGAATGGCGGGTATATGTTTACGGCTCCCACGATGCAAACGGAGAAAAAATGTGCGATACGAACCAGGTACTCTGGTCCGCACCGGTATATGACATGAGCGTCTGGAGATACGAGGGCGTTATTTTTGAAATCGATGAAAACAGCAAATACGGCGGATCTTTCCTGTTTGCCCCGGACGCGGACTATGACGTACTGACAGATACCTATTACATGGTTTCCAGCCAGGTTTTCGATAATTCTGTCCTGCGGGCGGCAGAGAGCCCCATGGGCCCCTGGATCGAAGAGGAAGGTCTTCTTTCCATCCCAACCAAAAACAGCTACGACCCCAGTCTTTATATTGAGGACGGAACTATTTATATGGCCGTCTCCACAATGACCTCCGGATATGATGACAATGAGGAAATCAAAGCCATGATCGAGGCAGATAATTACACCACCGGGATGAAGCATGTGGCAGCCATCTATCAGCTTGAGGGCAATGCCAATGACGGTTACGAGATCGCCGATACCACATGGTGTCCCACGGACGAGCGCGGCTATCTGCCGATCTTCGAGGGACCGTCCCTGACCGGCTATGTAGAAGAGCTGGACGCTTATGTACTGCTGTATGTCAGCTATGAGGTCGGCGCGGACGGAGCCTTTTATAACTCCGCCATCTCCTATGTTTACACAGACGATATCATGAACGGCACCTGGCATTATGGAAGCAACGGCGTAGAGGGAGACATCGTAAATTACGACACCAGCGCGCTGATCAGCGGCGATCACGGAAATGTAATCTCTGACACCAGCGGACGTTATGTCCGGAATGTAGAAACCGGCGAAATGGAATTTACGGATTTCGCCACGTACATAAGCGGAAACAATCACGGCGGCATGGCAAAAATAAACGGCAAATGGTATTTCTTCGGCCACCGCCAGACGAATGCGGGCAATGCTTCCCGCCAGGCTATCGCAGGCCAGCTGAAGCTCTACACCGATGAAGAGACGTCTGAGCCCGTGATCGAGCCCATGGAATTTACCTCCTGCGGTATTTCAGACAGTCTGGACGCCTATGCCGTCTGGGATGCAAATACGACGACCTATCTGTTGGAGGCCATCGATCACCCGGCTCCCTCTGTGGAAGCAAATAACGTTCACAGCGATTGTCTGGCAAACGGCCCCTACATCCGGGCAGACCGGGATCAGGAAGCCGTCCATACCTCTTATGTGGCAAATCTGAAAAACGGAAACATCGTCGGTTATAAATACCTGGATTTCGGCGACGCCTCGGAAAATACCCTGAAGATCCTCATTGCTCAGAACGCCGGGGACACAGACGGCAGCGCGGATATTTACATTGACGCTCCCTCTGAGGAAGCCGGAGGCACTAAGAT
>CAZGTY010000040.1:2090-9607 GCA_964528895.1 uncultured Blautia sp.
GGATTTCCCGCCACATGAGGATAGATCGGGGTTCCTTTTATCTGCTGCAGCACAAAGAAGAACGCCAGAGAGGCCGGCGCCTGCGCCGGCCTCTCCATAAAGATCAGCATAAATCCCGCGCGGCCGGCGTTGACAATGCACGGCGTATACATTATAATAAACAGGAAATCCCACCGAAAAAGCGACTTATATAAGTCCATGATCGGATGGACGTTTCTACCAACTACCGTAATAGTTGTCTATAAGTTCTCATAGAGGACCGGACGCACAGGCGGTGGTTTTTTATTGTCCCGGGAAATCATCCCGAAAGCCGCATTTTCCTGTGTCCACCGGCCATCTGAAACAGAAAGGAGGCAGCATTATGAACAAAAAAACATTCGCTCTCAGGGGCATCGTCTGTACCAGCGAAAACAACCGCGCCCTCTCCATCACGGAGGATGCCTGCCTGGTCTGCCGGGACGGCGTCTGTGCAGGCATATATAAAGAGCTTCCGGAAAAATACCGTGACATACCCTGCGAGGATTTCACCGGTAAGCTGATCATTCCTGGGCTTACGGATCTCCACATTCATGCGCCCCAGTATGCCTTCCGGGGCTTTGGCATGGACCTGGAGCTTCTGGAATGGCTGAATACCATCGCCTTTCCGGAGGAAGCCAGATATGCGGACCCTGACTATGCCAGGAGGGCCTATGAAATCTTTTCCCATGATCTGAAAAAAAGCGCCACCACCAGAGCCTGCATTTTCGGGACTCTCCATCTTCCGGCCACCGGGCTTCTTATGGATATGCTGGAGGATACCGGGCTCATCACTTATGTGGGTAAGGTAAATATGGACCGGAACTGTCCCGATATTCTGCGGGAAGCGGACGCAGAGCAGGCGGCGGCGGATACCCTTTCATGGATTGAGGTAACAAAAGATAAATACAGAAACACCCGCCCCATTCTCACGCCCCGCTTCACCCCCGCCTGCTCTGACAGGCTGCTCGGCTTACTTGGGGATATTCAAAGGAAATACGCACTTCCGGTACAGTCCCATCTCTCGGAAAATCCCGAAGAAGTGGCGCTGGTGCAGGAGCTTTGCCCGGACACCGCCTTTTACGGTGAATCCTACGACCGCTTCGGCCTCTTCGGAGGAGAGCGCTGTCCCACTATCATGGCGCATTGTGTCCACAGCTCCGATGAAGAGATTTCCCTTATGAAAAAACGCGGCGTATTCATTGCACACTGCGCACAATCCAACACCAATCTCGCATCCGGTATTGCCCCTGTCCGGCGTTACCTGGATGAAGGCATGAATGTGGGGCTTGGGACGGATATCGCTGCCGGCTCCAGTCTTTCCATGCTACGGGCCATGGCCGATACCATACAGGCCTCCAAGCTTCGCCGACGCCTTAAGGACGCCTCCCTGAAGCCCCTTTCTCTGGATGAGGCATTTTATATGGCCACTGCAGGCGGCGGAGCATTTTTCGGTAAAGTCGGCCGTTTCCGGGAGGGCTACGATTTTGACGCGGTCATACTGGATGACCGGAATCTCCCCGGCGTCCGTCCCCTCGCCTCCAGGGAACGGCTGGAGCGCCTGATCTATCTCTCCGATGAGCGGAATATTGTGGGAAAATACGTTGCCGGAAAAAAAATATTTTAATAATCCTCACGGTTATTTTAAGGAGAAATTACTTATGAAAAAAAGATCTGTGAAACTCACCAATTCCCTGCTTCTGCTTCTGACCGCCGCCATCTGGGGCGTCGCCTTCGTGGCGCAGAGCGTGGGGATGGACTACGTAGGTCCCTTCACCTTTAATTCCGTCCGGAGCATCATTGGCGCTCTCGTCCTCCTTCCGGTCATCCGTTTTCTGGACAAACAAAAAACCGTCCGCTCTACGACAGACGAGGAAAAACGCTCAGAAAAAAAGACCCTGCTCACCGGCGGCCTGCTCTGCGGCATTTTTCTCTGCCTTGCCAGCAGCTTCCAGCAGATCGGTATTCAATATACCACCGTGGGAAAAGCGGGATTTATCACGGCCTGCTATATTGTGATCGTACCGATCATAAGTCTCTTTTTAAAAAAGAAATGCAGCCCTTTTATCTGGCTGGCTGTGGTAATGGCTCTCTTTGGCCTTTATCTTCTTTGTATTAAGGATGGTTTTTCCATAGGCAGGGGTGATATTTTGATACTGATCTGCGCGGTACTGTTTTCCTTCCACATACTTGTCATCGACCACTTTTCACCTATGGTGGACGGTGTGAAGATGTCCTGCATCCAGTTTTTTGTCAGCGGCGTGCTCTCCGGTATTCCCGCCCTGACCCTGGAGCATCCTGAAATCAGTCAGATCTTCGCCGCATGGATGCCGATTTTATACGCGGGCGTCTTGTCCTGCGGCGTGGCCTATACACTGCAGATCGTCGGCCAGAAAAACATGAATCCCACTGTCGCTTCCCTGATCCTCAGTCTGGAATCCTGTATTTCCGTACTGGCGGGCTGGATCATTCTCGGCCAGGCCCTGTCCCTCCGGGAGATCATCGGCTGCATCGTCATGTTTGCCGCCATTATTCTGGCGCAGCTTCCCGACCGATCCGGGGCCTGACTCCATGTCCGGCCCTTATACAGCGGTGACGTAAAATCCCATAAAACAATTGACATTTCCATTCCTTCTGACTATAATATTGTTCTAAGCCGAACAATTCGGTGCCGAACAATTCGAAGCCGAACTTTCACGGACTAAACTTCAGGAAAGGAGGGCATTATGGAAAAAAAGCAGATTACAGGGTATGATGATCTCCATGACAGGCATATCATAGGTTATGAGGTCCACGCTCTGGACAAAATGCTCAAGCGGATCATCTGCTCCCGGACACAAAAGAAAGGGCCGCCCGCGATGCAGAACTGGATCATCAGTTTTCTCTATGATCATCCCACTGAAAATATTTTTCAGAGAGACATTGAAGCCCGGTTCCACATTCCGCGCTCCACAGCTACCGGCATTCTTCAGGGAATGCAGAAGGACGGCTTTCTCACCAGGGAGGCTGTTCCAAACGATGCGCGGCTGAAACGTCTGGTTCTCACTGAAAAGGCGATCGCTCATAAGCTCCGCTTTATGAACAACATGAACCGGATTGAACAGATGCTGAAAAAAGACATCCCCGCTGATAAGCTGGATACCTTTTTTGAGGTCATCCGCCTGATCGAGCAAAACATCGAAAATAACACAATAAACAGAAAGGAGTTCTTTTATGCTGAAAACACTACTGGCCCAGGTAAAAGAATTTAAAAAGGATTCCCTGCTCACGCCCCTGTTTATGATCCTGGAAGTACTCTTTGAGACACTGATCCCGCTGGTCATGGCTTCCATCATCGACAATGGCGTAGAAACCGGCGATATTGGCCACATTTACCGCATGGGCGTCCTTATGGCCTTTCTGGCCTTAATGGGACTTCTCACCGGAATACTGGGCGGCAAGTACGGCGCCCGCGCATCCACAGGCTTTGCGCGCAATCTGAGAAAAGCGATGTTTGAAAATATCCAGACCTTCTCCTTTTCCAGCATTGATAAATTCAGCACCGCAGGTCTCATCACCAGACTGACTACCGATGTCACCAACATGCAGAATGCCTACCAGATGATCCTCCGCATGTTTACACGTGCGCCAGCCAGCCTGATCTGTGCCATGACTATGGCCTTCTGGGTAAATGCCCGGCTGGCAACGATCTATCTTATCGCGGTCATCTTTCTGGCAGTCATTCTCACATACATTATTTCCCACGCCACCAGATATTTCAAGGCAGTTTTCCAGAAGTACGACGATCTGAATGCCAGCGTGCAGGAAAACATCGCCGCCATACGCGTGGTAAAGGCATATGTGCGTGAGGACTATGAAACCGGCAAATTCGGGGCGGCCTGCGAAAAGGTTTATCAAATGTTCATCAAAGCGGAAAAGCTGGTGGTCTTAAATATGCCAGTTATGCAGCTCACCGTATATTCCTGTATCCTGGCGATCAGCTGGCTCGGCGCAAAAATGATCGTCGGCACAACTCTCACCACCGGTGAACTTATGAGCCTTCTGACCTACTGTATGAATATCCTCATGAGCCTGATGATGCTGTCCATGGTCTTTGTTATGGTCACCATGAGTTCCGCCAGCGCCGAGCGTATTGTGGAGGTCATTAATGAAAAATCCGACCTTGCTGATCCGGATAATCCTGTGATGGAAGTCCCGGACGGAAGCATTGTTTTTGACCATGTAAGCTTCAGTTACAAAAAAGACAGCAGGGAACCGGTTTTAAAGGATATCAATCTTTCCATTAAATCCGGTGAGACCATCGGAATCATCGGCGGTACCGGAAGCGCCAAATCCAGTCTTGTAAATCTGATCAGCCGGCTTTACGATGTGACGGAGGGCTCCGTAAAAGTGGGCGGCATCGATGTGCGGGACTACCAGATGGAAGCGCTCCGGAATCAGGTTTCCGTAGTTCTGCAGAAAAATGTGCTTTTCTCCGGCACGATACTGGATAATCTTCGCTGGGGAGACAAGGACGCCACGGAGGAAGAGTGTCGCCGCGCCTGTCAGCAGGCCTGCGCGGACGAGTTTATTCAGCGTATGCCGAACAAATATAATACCTATATCGAACAGGGCGGAACCAATGTATCCGGCGGTCAGAAACAACGCCTCTGTATTGCCAGGGCCCTTTTAAAGAAACCGAAAATCCTCATTCTGGACGATTCCACCAGCGCGGTGGACACAGCTACGGATGCCCGCATCCGCCGCGCATTCGCTGAGGAGATCCCGGATACCACCAAACTGATTATCGCCCAGCGAATCTCCAGCGTGGAGCATGCGGACCGGATTATCGTCATGGAAAACGGACAGGTAGAGGCGTTCGGCACCCACGAAGAGCTTTTGAGGACGGATACCATCTATCAGGAGGTATATAACTCTCAGGTGAACGGCGACGGCGACTTCGACAACCATGACAGGGGAGGTGCATTAGGATGAGCAGTACACAGAATACCGCTAAAAGAACGGGGCCAATGAAAAATGCCCGCGTACCCGGCCAACAGGTGGAACATCCCATGCGGCTTTTCGGCAGAGTCTGGGGCTTCGTGATGAAACGCTATAAGCTCCGGGTACTGGCAGTGATCATCTGTATTTTCATCAGTGTCCTTGCTAACGTACAGGGGACCATGTTTACGAAAACGCTGATCGACCAGTACATTACTCCGCTTCTCACCAGCAATGATCCTGATTTCGGTCCTCTGGCTCTGGCCATCGGACGCGTGGCCTGTTTCTACGGGATCGGCGTAATTGCCACCTTTGCCTACAATCGCATTATGATCTTTGTAAGCCAGGGGTCTCTCCGTGATCTTCGAAATGAATTGTTCGCCAGGATGGAGACTCTTCCTATTAAATACTTTGACACACATCCTCACGGAGATATCATGTCCATCTACACCAATGACATTGACACCCTCCGCCAGATGATCAGCCAGAGTCTTCCGCAGATCCTCTCAAGTGCGATCACCATAGTCAGCGTCACAGTCAGTATGATCATTTTAAGCGTTCCGCTGACGCTCCTGACACTGGCCATGGTAGCAATCATGCTCACAGTTACCAGAAAGCTGGCGGGACTGAGCGGCAAATATTTTCTGGCGCAGCAGAAAAATCTTGGTTCCATAAACGGCTACATTGAGGAGATGATGGAGGGACAGAAGGTCATCAAGGTTTTCTGCCATGAACAGGAAAGTCTGAACCGCTTTAACGAGCTCAATGATGATCTGTTTACCAGCGCTGACAACGCCAACAAATTTGCCAATATTTTAATGCCCTGCAACGCGCAGCTTGGCAACGTCAGCTATGTGCTCTGCGCCATCCTGGGGGGAATTCTGGCGATCAACGGTTTCGGCGGGTTTACCCTTGGAAGTCTCGCAAGCTTTTTGACCTTTAATAAGAGCTTTAATCAGCCGATCAATCAGGTGAGCCAGCAGCTGAACAGCATTGTCATGGCTCTGGCAGGCGCAAAGCGCGTCTTTGACCTGCTGGATAAAGAGCCGGAAGCAGACAACGGCTATGTAACGCTGGTACATGCAAAGGAGGTGGACGGTAAGCTGACAGAATCCGAAACACGTACCGGCCGCTGGGCCTGGAAGCATTACCACAAGGCAACCGATACCACCGATTATATTGAGGTGAAAGGGGATATGGTTCTGGACGGAGTGGATTTCGGCTATGATCCGGATAAGATCGTGCTCCACGATGTAAAGATGTACGCCAGACCCGGACAGAAGATCGCCTTTGTCGGTTCCACAGGCGCTGGAAAAACCACCATCACCAACCTTCTGAACCGCTTTTATGATATTCAGGACGGAAAGATCCGTTACGACGGCATCAACATTAATAAGATTAAAAAAGCGGATCTCCGCCGCTCCATGGGAATCGTTCTGCAGGACACCAACCTGTTTACTGCGACCGTTATGGAAAATATTCGTTACGGCAAGCTGGACGCTTCGGACGGGGAGGTCATCGCCGCGGCAAAGCTGGCCAATGCCGACGGCTTTATCCGCAGGCTGCCCGATGGCTACAATACCATGCTCCGGGCCAACGGCGCGAGCCTGAGCCAGGGGCAGCGGCAGCTGATCTCCATTGCCCGGGCTGCCATCGCTGATCCTCCCGTCCTGGTCCTCGACGAGGCCACCAGCTCCATCGATACCCGCACGGAAAAGCTGGTGCAGGACGGCATGGATAAGCTCATGGCAGGAAGGACCACCTTTGCCATCGCCCACAGGCTCTCCACCGTCCGAAACAGCGACTGCATCATGGTCCTGGAACAGGGCCGCATCATCGAGCGCGGTACCCATGAGGAGCTTTTGGCGGAAAAGGGCAAATATTATCAATTATATAATGGATGATCCCACCGGAATGTTTAAAGGAGGCGCGGCCTGGAGCCGCGCCTCCTTTTTCCGTATCAGAAAGGCTTCCGAAAATACTATTTATCGTCTCCCGTAAGTCTGAGCACGGCCCGTATTTCTTCCACGTCCATATCCAGGATCACAGCCAGCTCGTCAATGCTGAATTTGTTCCTCGAATCCTCCTCATCCTCCGTCAGCTCACGAATGGCAGATTCCAGATTCTGCACCTTTGCCACAAGACAGTCATCCTGCATTTTCCGGTCTGACTGCTCCCGGATCGCCCCGCAGACTGCGCGCCTGATCTCCCGTTTCAGCCACAGATCATCCTTCAGCCCCGTATCCGTTCGGTCCAAAGCGGCCAGAAGTCCCAGATTTGCCTCCTGAATCAAATCAGCCAGAGGGATTTCATTGCAATTCAAATCCACAGCGATATCTGCCGCGGCAGGGAGATATGCCTGAATAAGCGCTTCTCTGGAGCTTTCATCCCCCTTCGCGAGCCCACGAAACCATTTAGCCTGCTCTTCCTCTTTCGGCGCCGTCCCACGCAGAGAATCCCGGTACTGTTTCAGATACGCCTTTTCCTCGGGGGTAAGGGGGATTTTTTTTTCTTCCTCCGCC
>CAZGTY010000040.1:9707-19387 GCA_964528895.1 uncultured Blautia sp.
CGCCGAAGCGCAGAGAATCTCCAATTTATTCTGAAATTCTGCGACATCCATGTATATGTGTCCTTTCCATATTTATAAATCTATGCTATCACACCTTTATCCCAGAAAAGGATCCTTACAAGCTCCGGTAACTCCTCTCCTCTTTTTTCTGCAGCTGGCGGAGCTCCTCTATTACCGGCCTCCGCACCTTTTTTCTGGTCATCTCCAGGATCCCCAGCGGAGTGATATCCACAGCCTTACATTTTACGGGATCATGCTTCAGATATTTTTTTAAAACGTGAAACAGCTCCTCCACATGATCCGTGTTCTCCATATTGATAAAATCAATTAAAATAATGCCGGACAGATTTCGAAGCCGAAGCTGCCGGGCGATTTCCTGCGCAGCCTCCAGATTAATCTTCCGGAAGGTCTCCTCCGCCTTTTTCTTGCCGGTATATTTGCCGGTATTCACATCGATGGAAACAAACGCCTCCGTCTGCTCGATCATAAGAAAACCGCCACTTTTCAGCCATACACGGGAATATGTTATTTCCTCCAGCGCCCGTTCAATACGGCAGAGCTTATAAAGCGGAAGCAGCTTATCCGCATATAAACGGATTTTTCCCGCTTCTGCCGGGCAGATCATGCGCAGATAATCAAGAATTCCGGCGTACACTTCCGGAATATCTGTCACAATCTCTTCCAGCTCCTCCATATAAGCATCCCGCACCTCGCTCAGATAAAGGGGCTCAGCCTCATACAAAAGGCTGCCTGCAGTACGATTGCGTCCCTTTACGGCCACCTGATGATAAAGCTTTTCCAGATAGCGGAATTCTTTAAAAAATTCCGTTTTCTCCGCCTGAGAGGCGTTCGTCCGAACAATGATTCCAAAAGGCCTCTCATCCCCTGACAGATCAGCTTCCTGCAGCCAGCTTTCCAGACGGGATCTGTCCCCGGCGCACAGCTTATTAGAATAACCAATCTTTTTATCACCTGTAGTAAGCGCCAGAAATTTCCCTGAAAAGCTGAGATTCGCAGTCAATGCCGGAAGCTTGTTTTTCATGGACTCCCGGCTTACCTGTACCAAAAGCTCGTCTCCCGGGCGCAGAGGGCCCGCTCCTTTTCGTCCTTCCGCATAAATTGCGAAATCCTGTTCCCTTAAAGGCATATATCCCTTTTCCCCGTCGGCCAGCCGCAGGAATGCTGCCTGTATATTTTCGGACACGGATTCCACCCGGGACAGATAAATATTATTCAAAAGCCTCCGCTGTTCCTCCGGTTTAAACTGAATCTCCATGATCCTGCCCTTTTCCTCTTTCGCGCAGAGAATACAGGGGCATCCCGCGATATCTAATCTCGTAATAATCAGCTTACTCAACTCTCTCACCCAACGCTTCCAGAGTTATAAATTTCCCGTCATGATAAGGATCCTCCCCGTAGACCTCCAGACGGCGGATCTTATAGGAAAAGGGCTCCGGCTCTTTTCCTGTCCATCTGAGAAAAGCGTCCATTACCAGCTCCGGCTTTGTATAGTTGCTGCTGGCTGACGCCAGCCGAAGAAAAATGCCGTTTTCCCGGAGCGCCGCCTCATAAATAAAGGGACGGATGTCTACTTCCTTTTCACTGCTTTTCGTCTTCTTTATCACAATGATAGACTCCCGGGCAAAAAAATCCTCCGCCCTTCCTTTCCAATCGAAGAAGGGTTCCTTTCCCTCCCGGAAATTCACCAGATAATCGGCTGCCGCAACAAGAGACATGGCCTTGCCGGCCTTTCCATCTTCTACCCGGCGGACGCTGACTACGGAGAAGCCTTCCGCCATAGCGCTGTTCAGACGTTTTTCAATCTCGGCAGAAGGCATGGCCTCTGCCAGCTCCAGGTCAAAATACTCTCCCTCGCTTTCGATACCTACGCCAAGGGGCGCCGCAAAGGACATGATCATATGCGGACTGAAGCCGCCGGAAAATGCAGCCGGAAGAGCGGCCCTGCGGATAGCCTTCTGAAAGTAGCGCATGGTATCCAGGTGCCCAAGGAATTTCACGGGTCCTTCTTTGGTAAATTTAATTCTTACCTTCATAACAAACGCCTCCTCCATAGCGCTTCGCTCCGCATCCGGAACAACGTTCTCGACAGTTGGGAGTCACAGTCCCGGCGCGGGCCTGTTCCCATTCCCGGATCAGAAATTCCTTCGTCACACCGGCGTCAATAAAATCCCACGGAAGGATCTCATCTGTACTTCTTTCCCGCAAAGTATAGAAATCCATGTCTGTTCCTGTCTCAGCGAAGGCCTCTTTCCAGATATGATAATGAAAGCTTTCCGACCATGCGTCATAAAGCGCGCCCTTTTCATAAGCGCGCCGGATCACACGGGCGCATCTGCGGTCTCCCCTGGACAGAAAGCCCTCCAACACGGTCACATCCGGCTCATGCCAGCTGTAATGAATGCTTTTCTGATTTAACTGAGAACGGATTTCGCCCTTCACGATCCTCGCCTTGTCCCGAAACTCCTCCTCCCGGAACATACCTGCCCACTGAAAGGGAGTAAAGGGCTTGGGGACAAAGAAGGACGTGCTTACATTAATCTGTACCCTTCCATGTCGTTTTTCCTTAGGGACCGTATCATAATAGATTTCCGCAATTTTTTCCGCCAAACGGGCGATTCCCTTCATATCCTCCTCTGTCTCTGTGGGAAGTCCCAGCATAAAATAGAGCTTTACCCGGTTCCAGCCGCCCTTAAAGGCCTCTGCGGCGCCCTGGAGGATCGCTTCTTCCGTAAGCCCTTTATTGATCACGTCCCTTAATCTCTGAGAACCCGCCTCCGGCGCAAAGGTCAGGCTGCTTTTCTTTACATCCTGTATCTTACTCATAACGTCCAGGGCAAAGGCGTCAATACGCAGAGAAGGAAGGGAAATATTTACGGCGTCCCCCCGGAACTCATCGATCAGGAAATTTACCAGTTCCTTCAGTTCACTGTAATCGCTGGAGCTTAAAGAGCTGAGGGATATCTCCTCATGCCCCGTGCTGAGGAGCTGTTCCTTTGCCGATTTTTTTAAATCATCCACATTCCGCTCTCTCGTGGGCCGGTAAATCATCCCGGCCTGGCAGAAACGGCAGCCGCGTATGCAGCCCCTCTGGATTTCCAGCGTCACACGGTCCTGAGTGGCTTTAATAAAAGGTACGACCGGATTCCTGATGGGGTGATAGCCCTCCTCCATATCCATGACCACCTGCCTTTGCACCCGTTCGGGCGCTCCATCCCGATTGGGGCCAAAAGAAGAGATGGTTCCATCCGCTCCATAGACCACATCATAGAAAGAAGGCACATAAATCCCGGGAAGCTTTGCAGCCGCAAGTAAAAAATCCTCCCTGCTTCCCCCTCTGGCCCGGTTCTCTTTATATGCCTCAAAAAGGGAATCATAGATCGTCTCGCCCTCGCCGATATAAAAGAGGTCAAAAAAATCTGCCAGCGGCTCCGGATTATAGGCGCAGGCGCCGCCGCCGATCACCAGAGGACAATCCTGTCCGCGCTCCTTTGCCAGCAGGGGGATCCCGCTCAGCTCCAATACCTGCAGCACGTTTGTATAACACATTTCGTACCCCAGCGTGATCCCGAGAAAATCAAAGTCCTTCACAGGCTCCTGGGATTCAAGAGCAAACAGGGGGATTTTCTTTTCCCTCATGATTTTATCCAGATCCATCCACGGCGAAAAGAGACGCTCGCACCACACGTCGTCTCTTTCGTTAAACATATCATATAAAATCATCATTCCAAGGTTTGACATACCGATCTCATATACATCGGGAAAACACATGCAAAATCTGATATCTACCTTTGCTTTGTCCTTCATGACGGAATTGACCTCACCGCCTGTATATCGGGCGGCTTTGTCCACACTCATCAATATTTCATCGCTCAATGCAAGTTTTCTCATCTGATCATCCTTTAGCCGTTGATATTGTCCGCAGTCTTATCTGCTTCTGAGGGAGACAGCATCTTATGGCGAAAGAAACCTCTGAAGAACCTTGAAGAAGTTATCAGGGTCAATGGGCTTGGCTATGTGCCCGTTCATACCGCTATCGAGACATTCCTGCACGTCCTCGGAAAAAGCGTTGGCTGTCATGGCGACAATTGGAATATCCTCACCCTTTCTGCCAGACTTTCTTATTTCTTTGGTTGCGTCGATGCCGTTCATAACAGGCATTCTTATATCCATAAGAATCATATCATAATAACCATCAGGCGAACTGCAGAACTTTTCCACACAGTCCCTGCCATTTTCCGCATTTTCCGCCTCTATGCCCACGGACGTAAGGGCCTCCCTTACAATCTCCCAGTTTATTTCTACATCCTCAGCCACAAGAATTCTCTTGTTGGCAAAGCTTACAACTGATTTTTGCGAAGCTTCGCTTTCCGTACTCATATATCCCGCATATTTCTTCAGGGCCTGATAAAGTCTCGATTTAAACAGAGGCTTAGCAATGAAAGCTTCAAACTCCGTCAGATCAATCTTGTCCTCAACATCACCCAGATCATATGCTGAAATAAGAAATACCGGCAGATTCACGCTTCCCGTAGCCCTTATTCTTCTGATGGTTTCAACTCCGTCCATATCCGGCATATTCCAGTCAAGAAAAACGAAATCAAACTCCTTTCCCGCCTTCCGCCGGCTTTCTATAAGCTCCACAGCCTTTGCGCTCTCCGTGATCCATTCAGCCTTTACCCCCAGCTCTTCAAGGTTGGAAACAGCCGTCTCACAAAGCGTATCGTCATCATCCACCACAAGCACATCCCAATGAGGCAGCTTTTGATCCATCTCGAATTTTCCGGCTATCTTAAAATCTACCGACAACCGGAAAGAACTCCCCTCGTTCAGTGCGCTCTCCACGTCAAGCTCGCCCTCCATGAGGTCTGCAAGCTGCTTCGAAATCGCCA
This sequence comes from uncultured Blautia sp., assembly GCA_964528895.1. Lineage (GTDB taxonomy): Bacteria > Bacillota > Clostridia > Lachnospirales > Lachnospiraceae > Blautia_A. The sequence continues at coordinate 14,618 of CAZGTY010000040.1, forward strand.
TTCCGAGGCCCGTTCCTATTTGTTTATTGACAAGATAATTGTCATCCCGTTCAAACTTTTCAAATATTTTTTCGACAAATTCAGGCGACATTCCAACGCCGTTGTCTACAATCCTGAATCGGGTTTTTACATAATCCTCGCCCTTATCAGAGGCTTCCTGAGCTACATCCAGATAGATCCTGCCTCCTTCGGGCGTATACTTAAAGGCATTCGAAATAATATTTACCAGGATCTGGTAAAGCCTTACATCATCGCAATAAACCTCTTCCGCAATGATTTTGTGAATAAAAACATCAAATTGCTGGCCCTTTGTCTTTAACATAGACTGGGAAATCGCCACAAGATCGTCAACCATTGTCTTAAGGGAAGCCGCCCTTACGGAAAGCTGCATTTTCCCGCTTTCTATTTTGGAAATATCCAGAATATCATTTATCATCGAGAGAAGATGCTTTGAAGACGTAACCACCTTTTCAAGACAATGCTGGACCACTCCCTTATCATCAATATGTTTCATGGCAATATCCGTCATACCTATAACGATATTCATAGGAGTCCTTATATCATGGCTCATATTAGACAGAAATTCCGTCTTGGCATTGCTTTCTTTTATGGCAAGTTTCCTTGCATTTTCAAGCTCTTCGATTTGCTTCAGGTTCTTCCTGTAATAAGTCCGGATGATTGCAAATATAGCGATTAAAAGTATAAAAATGACAAGCACAACCGTCAGAAGTCTTACCTGATTTATTTTGTCAAAATCCCCCTGGAAGATCGTGCTGCTCATCACAGTCACATAATACCATTCACTGTTATCCGCAAAAGAAGAACAGCACACATAGTATCTTTCGCCGTTAAGAACATAGCTGAAAGTGTACTGCGTGTCAGTCTCAATGGCGTATTTCAGCTCGCTTATACACTTTTCAGCCTCCTCGGGATCAGTAATCTCGGTTTTTATGACGCCATCAAAATAATTATCTCCCTCGATGAAACCATTGCTTATGATGAAATCCCCGTTGTAGTTTATAACGTGCGTATAGATGTTTCCCTCTTCCGAATCAAGAAAAAGCGCCTCATCCATAAGGGCCATTTTTATACCAACAACAAAAGCTGTACTGTGTTTTCCGTTCTCCAGCACATAATCTGTCGTGCCCCGCCCGAACATAAGATATTTTTCTCCGTCCGCGCCTGAGGCATACTCCAGGACGTTCCCGTCATATTCAATAGAGGCTTTGATGTCATTGCCGCCCTCTATGGTAATATCGTCTCCGTAGATGCGGCAAAGCTCATAATCTTCATCCAGGAACCCCGCGAAGCTTAAGTTTCTCAATACTGCCTCTTCTTCTATGATCCCATTCTTGCTGGCGTCGTAAGTTTCGGGAGGAATCAGCGACATGATCCGATCGATCTGCGAAAGCCTTACGTCCATGATAGATTTAAATTTCTGCTGAAGCTGAAGATTGATCTCAGCCATGTAAATATTGGATACCTTAGCTATGGTATTATTTATCTGCCTTCCCATATAAACAGTGTAGATTGAAAGGAGTATTATCGTTAATAAACCAACAAAAAAACCGCTTTTTATAAAAAAATTCCTGTCGCTTTTCTTTTTATCTTTTATTTCAAAATTATTATCCAATTCAGTTTTCATACCGCACCGCCTTAAACGCCTTTAAAACCCTGGGATTAAACTGACCGCATTCGCCTTTCAGGATCATTTCAGCCGCAGTTTCATGTGAAATGGCCTTCTTATAAACTCTGTCCGATGTGAGGGCATCGTACGCATCAGCCACGGACACAACCTGCGACCATAACTCAATTTCATCTCCCACTATTCCATCGGGATAACCTTTTCCATCCCATCTTTCGTGATGGTGTCTGCAGATGTCATAACTATATCCGTATAGCTCAGGCTCGATAATATCCTCAACCTTTTCAAGCAGCTCGCAGCCTTTTACCGTATGCAGTTTCATTATCTCAAATTCCTGAGGACTGAGCTTCCCCGGTTTATTTAAAATTGTGTCGGGAATTGAAATCTTTCCCACATCGTGGAGGGCTGCAGCCAGTGAAATCTTGTCTATCTCTTTTATGGACAGCTTATAATCTGGATACATCTCTCCCAGCCTTATTAAAATATCTTTCGTCACATCGCATACATTTTTTACATGCCTTCCTGTTTCGCAGTCACGAAATTCGATTATATTCGCCAGAGCCTCTACAATAGAACGGCTCATTTCATTGAATTTGGAAACCTGTTCCGATACGAGGCTCTCAAGCTCATTTTTATGCCTGTACAGCTCCAGGACGTTCTTAAGCTGCCGTTTCAGGAAGTAGGACACATAGGGCTTTGTGATAATATTTATGGCTCCCAGATTATATGCCTCCATAAGCATATCCCTGTCCTCGGCGCCTGTTATGATAAGCACCGGGATCCTTTTTATGGCTCCTGTTTCGTTCATATTTTTAAGCACAGCAATGCCGTCTATGTCGGGCATCATAAGATCCAGCAGCACAGCCCCCACGTCTGAATTACCGTTTATAATATCAAGAGCCTCCCTGCCGTTTAACGCCTCTATAACATCAAATTCATCTTTAAAGATTTCAGTCAGCATAATGCGGTTTATTTTAACATCGTCAACAACCAGAATAGATTTGCTGTTAAAACTCATCACACAATCCTCCAAAGCTACTCATGAACACTTCTCGATATACTCTATTATTTTATTCTGTATCGGCAGAATATCTGTTATCACGGCCTTCGCTTCCGCGATGTTCCCTTCTCTTAAAAGACGGACAATCTGCGTGTAAGCGTCATAGAGCGGTTTGATAGACAGGTTTCCCGCCGCGCCTTTCAGCGCGTGGATTTTTTCGATCTCCTTATTGCATGCATCATCAAACTCCGCTGTCACCTGCGCTTCTCTTACCATTTCCGCAAAAGCTGTAAGCATTCGTTTGTAAAGCTCTGCATTGTTCATAAAACGAAAAATTCCGTCTTCGGTATCAACTCCAAGCTTCTTTAATTCATCAAGCATGGTTTTTTCACCCCCCCCCGCAGGCTCATGGCGTCCTTCAGTTCCACAACAAATCACCTCCCCCTGCGTACTTTAACGCCGCATTTTTCCTTCTTTGCCTGGTACATCAGCTCATCCGCCGCGGCAACCATTTCCGAGACCAGGCCGGATCCATATACGCCGCCAATGCTGACGGAAAGATGAAGGTTGTCATGGCCCGGCAAAATGATCGTCTGGACGCGGGCGGCCATTTCTTCCAGTTTCCCGGCAAATTTTCCCGATGGAATATCCGGAAAGACTATCACAAATTCATCCCCGCCGTATCGCACCACCTTGTCCGTTCTCCGGACGCAGCCCGAAAATGTTTTCGCTACCTGCCGGATCGCCCAGTCTCCCACCCGATGCCCACAGGTATCGTTAATATTTTTGAATAAATTGATATCAGCTATTGCAACGGCATCAACGTCCCGGCGGTGTTTCAGTTTTTCCTCGTAATAACGCCGGTTCCTGATTCCGGTTAAAGGGTCCGTGTATATATCGCTTTTATAATCTTCTATGGATTTGATCAGGTACACCTTTTCCATGCCATGCAGGAAGATTTCCTTTTCCGCTTTATCCACAAGCTCCAGGGAAAGGGGGCGGCCATCCACCTCCACATAGGCTGCCCGTACATGGTAAATTTCTTCTCCGGCGTATTCAAATTTCGTCAATTGTCCTTTTTCTGCAATACATCTTGCGGATATACAGTTTTCGCACTTCTCCTCTCTGTTCCAGATCCGGTAGCAGCAGTAGGGCGATTCCCTGCATACATCCGAATCGTCCAGCGTGACCTGAATGTTTTTTACAGGATCCACCAGGCGCGCAGTGTCGTAGAACATACTCAGATAAGACAGAAGCATCTTTGCCTCCCCGCCCGTAAGCCGGCAGCATCTGTCGGCGTGAATCTGATCTGGCAGCGAATTGGCCAGACGGATCACCGCATTGGAATGTTTTTCCGCTCCCTCCTGAACCTGTTCTGCGACAGGCTCCGCAAGCTGTTTCTGCCCTGCATGCAGAAGTATGGTATTCTGTATCCGGTGCAGCGCCACAGCCTGGCAAAACGGGCGGGGAATATAATCCGCCGCGCCCAGGTCAAACGCTTTCTCTATGTCTGCAAAGTCCGTTTCTGAGGATATGACAATCACGGGAAGCTCGTCGATCCATCGGCTTTTATTCATGTGATCCAGGATTTCAAAGCCGTCCATGACCGGCGTCTGCAAATCCAGAAGAAGGACAGAAAACCGTGATATATCTTCTTTAAGGAGCTCCACTACCCCGGCGCCATCCTCTGCCAGCGCTATCTCATATTGATCCTCCAGCATGGAGAGCAGGAGCTCCATATCCGTCCCGGAACCGTCCGCTATCAAAATCTTTAATTTCGCATTGCTCATTTTCAATTATATCCTTTTTGCAGGAGCTTTCACGGATAACATATCCCAGCTCCAAAAAAACAATAAAATAAAAGTAATCAGACGGATCGGCCGCCGATACCCCCACAGTTTAACCTATTTTACCCGCTGAGGGGAACAAATGCAAGCGGTTTTACATTTTTTCACCGTTTTTTCATTTTTACTGAAGTGAAAATAACTTGGGGAAAAAGTGTTGACATTTGAAATCCGCTATAATATAATATGACTTGCGTCGAACGGCATACCAATTAAATATTATCAGCGGGGTGTGGCTCAGCTTGGCTAGAGCGCCTGGTTTGGGACCAGGAGGCCGCAGG
>CAZGTY010000041.1:0-18900 GCA_964528895.1 uncultured Blautia sp.
GCGTTTTGCCGGCCTTTTTTCTTCAGACAGTCATGTTAGATCTGAGAAAGCTGCTGCAGAGCATTTTTGGTGATCAGTTCGCCGTGCTCGATCAGATGAGCTTCTCCGGAAGGGGTCAGAGCCTTGCCCTTGCCGTATTCGGAGAGAATATTGCAGACCTTGTTAAAATCCTCAGGCGAGCAGGCTGACTGGTGGATAACGAGATGGTATCTGCCCTCCGCAGATTCTTTATACAGAGTGTTTTCACCGGTATAAAAGCCGCTGAGGCTATGAGACGCGGAAATAACATCGTCCAGTCCATGGAAGGTGTACAGGCGGACAAGACTGACGGGCGCCGCATCTGCAGATGCAGGCTCCTCCCCGTCGGGGGCAGCGTCATCGGTCTGCTGCTTAAGCCCTTTCAGCTTCGCCTCACACAGCTTCTGGAAAATATCAATAATGTTATCGGCGCCGTCGAACTGGAGGGCCTCCGTCTGGTCATTGCCCTTATAGGGGGCAAACTTGGAAAAACGGGTATCCAGCTCTTCAGGGTCTTCGACCTTCGTGATGATCAGGATAATGCTGTCCATATTTACCGGAATGGCTTCGATCATCAGTGGAATATTATCAGCCTCAAATCCAAACTGCAGCTGTGCCTGCTGCATCATATCCCGGAAAAGCTTTTTTGCCTTTTCCGTACCGTAGGCGAGTTCGCTGAGACGGATCTGACGGTGTTCCAGATCCTCCCGTGTAAGGGTGCAGCGGATTTGATTTTCATTGATCTTTTCTATTTTCATTTCATCACATCCTATTCTATCATAGTCCATGACTTTCTGCGGCTTTTAAAAAAGCCCGCCAAAGCACTATATCTGCTTCTAACCTATTATATACCACAAGTTATGCGTAATGTAAAGAAATTCAATTTACCTAAATATAAAATATTTGGAAATAAAATCGAAAATATTTTATAAATTGACGAAAACCCTTGCATATGCGGGGGAAAAATGTATAATGGAGGCAGAAAAGATATTTGGATTGCGATTAAAGAAGAGAAAGAATAAGAATATTTTACGGACAAATCAGGTATCAGCTTAAATCAGTACCATTTTCACTTTTACAAAAGGTCGTTGCCATTATAGCCTGTCATGCAGCCTTCCGGCTGCGGCAATCGACGAGATTTCCCATGAGATTAAATTTGATCGGATTCAGTATCTTTTCCGGAACCTGTCGGGTGTTTTCTAAAATCAAATCTTATTCAGAAGGGAGGGACTGTCAGGGAAAATATATCATGAAAAAGAAAGATCAGAATGCCTCGCAGCCTTTGAAAAAGGAGCTGAAGAATTACCGTGACAAGGGCATCGCGCTCTATCTGGACGGTGAACCAAGCAGCCCCAAGTCGATAGCCAGAGCCTGTACACTGGCTGAAGGCGGAGGCTACATGCGCGATTATACCGAAGATGAAACAGGACACATTGCGCGGGTGGATTTCCATTACATCCGCAGATCATAGTACAAAAGCATAAAGAGGATCCCTCCCGGATTGGATAAGCTTCCCCCTCATACATAGCTTACGGGAGGGATCCAAATGTGAAAAAAATGTAAAAAGTCGTTTTTTGTAATGTTTTTTAAAAAAAGTATGATATAATATCGGGAGATACAGAAGAAGAACGAAATGAAAAGGAGAATTTCATGAAAAAGAATTATATGCCGGTTCTGATTGTGTGTGTCCTGATTCTTGTTGTTTCTCTGATAGGATTGGGCACATTTTTTATAAAAAAATATACTCCGTCGAAACAGAAAATGGATTTAAACGAATATTACGGCCAGATGGAAGAAGGCGAGGCCGCCCTTGTGCTGGGTACGACCCTGCTGGAACAGCGGGGCGCCATCGCGGAGGGACAGGCGTATCTGCCGGTGGATGTGGTAGATACCTTTTTGAACCAGCGCTTTTACTGGGACGATGTCAACCAGCAGATTTTGTATGCGACGCCCTCGCAGTTAAATTCCTATCCCGCGTCGGCGACTGCAGGTACGGAGGTATGGGTGAAGGATGACAGCGTTTATCTGAATCTGTCTCTGGTGGCCCAGTTTACGGATATTGAGAGCTATGTTTATGAAGATCCCGCCAGAGTAGCTGTCCAGTACGAATTCAGCGGGATCCAGACGGTGACGGTAACCAGAGACAGCTATGTCCGTTATCAGGGGGGCATTAAGTCCCCGGTCCTCACCCCGGTGAGCAAGGGTAGCGCCCTGCGCCTTTTAGAGGAACTGGAGGAGTGGGCGCAGGTTGCCACGGAGGACGGCTATATCGGATATATTGAAAAAAAGAAGATTTCTGATCCTGCGGTCCAGACAGTGGACCGGGAGGAAAAACAGGAACAGTATACATACCTGACCATGGATGTCCCGGTAAATATGGCATGGCATCAGGTTACTTCTCAGGAGGCGAACGCCTATCTGACGGATGCGGTGCAGAATGTAAGCGGAGTGAATGTGATCTCCCCTACCTGGTTCTACCTTCTTGATACGCAGGGGAATATTGCGGACATTTCTTCTAAGGACTATGTGGACCAGGCTCACAGCATGGGTATGAAGGTATGGGGACTGATCGATAACTTTACAGTGGAAGTCAGCACGACGGAGACGCTTGCAAGTACGGCGGCCCGTCAGAATATAATCGGCCAGCTGATCAGCGCTGCGGCAGCAGTCGGGCTGGACGGCATCAATGTGGATTTTGAATCGCTCAGCGAGGACGCGGGGGTCCATTTCCTTGAATTCCTGCGCGAGCTGTCCATTGAGTGCCATAAGAACAATCTGGCGCTTTCCGTGGATAATCCGGTGCCCGAGGATTTCACCTCCCATTATGACCGGGCAGAGCAGGGCCGGGTAGTGGATTACGTGATCATCATGGGCTATGACGAACACTATGTGGGCTCCGAGCAGGCGGGCTCCGTAGCCTCTCTTCCCTGGGTGGAGAAGGGAATTCAGGATACGATCGCTGAGGTGCCTGCAGAGAGGGTGATCAACGGCATTCCCTTCTATACCAGATTGTGGAAGACCTCGGCGGGGATCCTGACCAGCGAGGCTATTGGTATGGATCAGGCGCAGGAGGTACTTTCCGTACATCAGGTGGAGACCTACTGGGATAACAACACCAGCCAGAATTACGGCGCCTATGACAGCGAGGGAGATACCTACCAGATCTGGCTGGAGGACGCGCAGTCCATAGCCGAGAAGGTGAAACTTGTTCCGGAATACGGACTGGCAGGCGTCGCAGAGTGGAAGCTGGGATTCGAAAACAGCTCCGTCTGGGCGGCGATCAGTGAGAATCTTCAATAAACCCATACGGAAGTAATTAAATGCTAAAAAACTCCTCCGGGACATATATTAAAATAAATATGCCGGAGGTTTTTTGGTGTGAAAAAACCGATAATGGAACTGATCATGGCATGCCTTCTTCTGCTGAGCTTCTTTTTTCTCTCCAGAGAGGCCGCCAGAGCTACCATGGATGCCGCTGCGGACCAGGCGGAAAAAGAAAATGTGATCGTGGTGGACGCCGGTCACGGGGGAGCTGATCCCGGTATGATCGGGGTGGGAAATCTGGAGGAAAAGGGGATTAATCTTGCAATTGCGCAGAAGCTGAAGGCGGAGCTGGAAAAGGCTGGATTTCAGGTAGTCATGACCAGAGATGCGGACGAGGGCCTTTATGATGATAATTCTCATAATAAAAAGGCCCAGGATATGCAGCGGCGCATTGCCATGATCCATGAGGCGGAGCCTCTTCTTACGGTCAGCGTTCATCAGAACAGCTATGACGATCCGGCTGTCTGTGGTCCCCAGGTTTTTTACTATCAGGATTCCGCTCAGGGAGAAAAGCTGGCGGACATTTTACAGGAGCAGCTGAATACAGATCTGGAAATAGCGCGGCCCAGGGTGGCTAAGGGAAACACCAGCTACTACCTCCTGAAAAGGAGCGAGGGAACGCTGGTGATCGTGGAATGCGGCTTTTTGACCAATCCCGGGGAGGCGGCCATGCTTCAGACGGAGGAGTATCAGCAAAGGACGGCGCAGGCCATTGCAAAGGGGATTGTGAAATTCAGGGACAGTCAGTGAAAATATCCGGAATTTTGCGATTTCTCTGGGAATATGGATATTATTTTGTTATACTGATACATAAAGATGAACACGGCAGATTTTGACTTAGGAGTAGGCATGCTTGGAATTATATACCTTTTTATCTGTTTTTTATTTGGAAGAGAGCTGGCGGCGCCCTTCGCAGGGCGCGGCAGCAGAAAAGCCGAACCGGCGTGGAATCCTGTCTGGATCCTTCTGCCCGCATCCTTTGGCGCGGGCGTACTGTTTATGGGATGGGCGACCTATCTGATCTCCTGGATGTTCAGTGTGTGCGGGGGAAGCCAGAGGCCGCTTACGGCCGGAAATCTTTTTACAATGATCCCGGCGGCGGTTTTTTTGAGTATCGTGTATATACGAAGGCTCAGGCGGGGCGGAAAGACCGATGATAAGGGCGTTCTGATCCGTGACCGGGCGCTGTTTCGCAGAGAGGCGGTATTTTTCAGCCTGCTCTTTTTCTTTTCCGTGTGGATCATGTTCTACGTGTTCCATATAAAAGACGGCGTCCTTTATTCGGGATTTTCCGTATTTGGAGATTATGCGCCCCACACGGCCATGATGCGCTCCTTTTCCCTGGGAAATAATTTTCCCACCCAGTATCCTCATTTTGGTGGAGAGGATGTAAAATATCATTTTATGTTTCAGTTTTTTACCGGGAATCTGGAATATCTGGGGCTTCGGATGGACATAGCCTATAATCTTGTCAGTGCGCTTGCTCTGACAGGCTTTCTGATGATGCTGTACCAGCTTACGGTTCGGATCATGGGCAGCTTTGCCAGCGGGGCAGTGGCCGTGGCGCTGTTTTTCTTTCGCAGTTCATTCAGCTTTTTCCTGTTTCTGGGCGAACATATCCGGTCGGGAGATCTTTTACAGACGCTTACTGAAAACGCATCCTTTATCGGGTATACGCCGAACGAAAACTGGGGATTGTGGAATTTTAACGTTTATCTTAACCAGCGGCATCTCAGCCTGGGGCTCTTGCTGGTATGTATTGCGGTTTGGCTGTTTCTGGATCATCTGGAGGCAGGCGCGGGCCATGAAGAAAAGGGCCTTGCATGGATCCGGGGCCGCCTGTTTTCAAAGGAGGCATGGAAGAGCCGGAGCATGGAGAGCGCCCTGGCGGCAGGGATGCTTCTCGGACTGTGCGCGTTCTGGAACGGCGCGGCAGTGATCGCCGGACTTCTGATCCTGTGCGGATTAGCCGTTTTTTCCGACGGAAAGATCGATTATGCCGTAACGGCATTGGTTGCCGTCCTCTTCTCCCTTCTGCAGACGAAGACCTTCATCCGGGGAGAAGGACTGGGATTCAGTTTTTACTGGGGCTTTCTGGCAGAGGATAAATCCCTCCCCGGAGTATTAAAGTACATTGTTATCATGAGCGGCATATTCTTTCTGGGGCTGCCGGCGCTTGCGTGTTTTTTCAAACGCAGACAGCGTCTGATCATGATTGCCTTTCTGTTTCCGGCCGCATTTGCTTTTACGGTATCCATGACGCCGGATATTAGTGTGAATCATAAGTATGTAATGATCTCCTATGCATTTTTGACCATGTTCTGGGCCAATGGGATCGTGAGGCTTTTTTGCCGGAGGAGGCTTTTCAGGGCGGCAGGGGCGGCGCTGGCGTTTTGTCTGACCATAACGGGGATTTATGATTTTGTGGTCATACTGAAGGATAATGATGCGGGACACCGGGCTGCTGTAAATATGGAAAGCGATCTTACCGAATGGCTTGCGGAGAACCTGGACAGCAGCGACCTGATCCTGACGCCGGAATACAGTATGTGCGAGGTGACCATGGCCGGGGTGATGCTGTACTGCGGCTGGCCGTATTATGCCTGGTCGGCCGGATATGATACTTATTACAGGGCGGCTCAGGCCGTGGAAATCTATACCCAGGAGGATGCGTCTATTGTGAAGGAAACCGTTTCCCGCGAGGGAATCACCTATATTCTCTTTGAAGAGGGGATGGAATTTGAACAGCATGTCTGCCGGGAGGATGTGATCGCCGGGCTTTATCCCGTGGTATACCGGTCGCAGGATGGGAGGATACGAATTTATGAAACCTGATTGTTTATATATTGTCATGCCGGCCTATAACGAGGAAGAAAATATAGAAGAGACTTTAAAGCAGTGGTATCCGGCGGCGGAGAAGGCCGGAGGGGACAGCCGGCTGGTGGTGCTGAATGACGGAAGCCGGGATAAGACGGCGGAAAAGCTGAATCGATGCCGGGAAAAGTATCCCCGCCTGGTGGTGGTGAATAAAAAAAATGAAGGACATGGCGGCACGATCTACCGGGGCTACCGCTATGCCATCAGGCAGGGAGCGGATTATATTTTCCAGACGGACTCCGACGGACAGACCCTGCCGGAGGAATTTGACGCCCTCTGGAAGGACAGGGAGAAGTGCGGGCTTCTCATCGGAAACCGGAAAGGCAGACAGGACGGGGCGTCCAGAGTGTTTGTCACCCGGGTTCTGCGGCTGGTGATATTTTTGATCTTCGGCGTCTGGGTGAGGGACGCAAACACGCCCTTCCGGCTTATGCGGGCGAAGGAGCTGGAAAAGGCGCTGGATAAGATTCCGGAAGGCTCTGATTTTACAAATATTCTGATGACAGTCATCTATGAAAAGAATAAAATGGGAGTCAGATATTATCCAATTACCTTCCGGCCGAGGCAGGGAGGCGTAAACTCGATCAATATGAAGAGGATCATTGGAATTGGGAAAAAGGCCTGCAGGGATTTTCGCAGGCTTCGGGGAAACATTTGAGCAGGAGGGCTGAATTTTGAAGAAATGGATTATCGGCGCAGTCCCCGCAGCTTTGCTGCTGGCGCTGTCGGCGTTCCTTTTAAAGGGCGACGTGTGGGTTTTCTGGACCTGGTATCTTATGGCCGGAGTACTGGGGCTTGCCGCGATGCCGGCCACGAGCCGGCTGTTCCGGCGCTTTCAGGACAGAGGCTGGATGTTTTCCAAGGTTCTGGCCATCGCGGGGGCGGGATTTGTGACCTGGTTTCTGGTAGCGGTTTCTCCGGCGCCCTTTACCATGCCTGTCTGTATTGGAGTGACGGTATTCCTGGCGTTTTGCTGCTGTCTGATCTACCGGTTTTCCCCGAAAGACAGTTCGGAATATTTTCCAACGGAAGGGGCATGGCTGATCTTCTGGGAGGAACTTCTGTTTTTTGCGGTATTTCTCATGTGGACATATCTGGCCGGGTTTCATCCGGCAGCCTTCGGAACCGAGAAATTTATGGATTATGGCTTTATGGAGGCTATGATGCGGAGCACTGAACTGCCGGCAGAGGATCTCTGGTATGCGGGCAGCCATATTAACTATTATTACGGCGGTCAGTATTTTGCTGTGTTCCTCACGAAGCTTTCCGGCAGCCATGTGGAGCAGACCTATAATCTTATGCGTACCTTTGTGGCGGGCTTTGCCTTTGTACTGCCCTTCTCCCTTGTGTATCAGCTCGTGAGGGACAGGCTTAAGGCGGAGGAGGCCCGGGGAAGGGTACGCACGGAGGGCTTTTGTTCTGCAGTGAGCGGCCTGGCCGGGCTTCTGGGGGGCTTTGCCGTCTCCATTACGGGAAACATGCATTATGTATATTATGGGCTGATCAAGCCCTGGATACAGAAGCTGCAGGGGCTGGAGGTGACGGAGAGCTACTGGTTCCCGGACGCTACCAGATACATCGGCTATAATCCTGATGTGCCGGATAAGACCATCCATGAGTTCCCCTGCTATTCCTTTGTGCTGGGAGATCTGCATGCGCACGTGGTGAATATTATGTTTGTCCTGCTTCTCATAGGAATCCTTTATTCCTGGACGCAGGTAATGCGGGTGGAAGGAGATCGGAAAGAGGAAGCAGGGAGAGGGGATTTCTGGAAGCGGCAGCTTCTGTCCCCCCATTTGCTGACGGCAGCCTGGCTTCTGGGAATGTTCCAGTGGACGAATTTCTGGGATTTTGTAATCTATTATGTGGTGACAGGAGGCACAGCGCTCTTTACCAATATTGTGTCTATGAAGGGCCGTGTAAAACAAATTGTGGCCGCCACTGCGGCCCAGGCCGCAGAGATCATGCTGACGGCATATGTGGTGATCCTGCCCTTTACGCTGAAGTTTAAGACCATGGTGGAGGGAGTGGCGCTGGCCGAGTATCATTCCCTGCCGCATCAGCTTTTGATTCTGTGGGGCCTGCCCGTATTTCTGGTCATTTTATTTCTGGCGGCGCTGCTGACAGGAACGCTTCGCGGAATGAAAAAAAAGAATATGTACCATCTGCTGGCGGCCATCGACCCGCCGGATCTTTTTGCCGTGGTCACCGGTCTGTGCGCAATCGGGCTGGTGCTGATCCCGGAGATTGTGTATGTGCGGGATATCTATGAGAACGGGAATGCCCGCGCCAACACCATGTTCAAGCTTACCTACCAGGCTTACATACTTTTCGGGATCACCATGGGCTATGTGATCGTGCGTATGCTTGTCCTGTGCGGTCAGAAGCTGGTGAAGGGTCTGAGCGCCGCCGGGCTGGCGCTGCTGCTCATGACCGGGGGATATTTTGTAAAATGCGCGGATTCCTGGTTCGGAGGGTATCAGGATCCCTCTCAGTATCAGGGACTGGATGCGACTGCTTATATTGAGACGGATTTCCCCGAGGATGCCGCAGCCATCCGCTGGCTGAAAGCGAATATTGAGGGAAGCCCCGTGGTACTGGAGGCAAACGGCGACAGCTACAGCGCCACCGGGTTCCAGCGGGTATCCGCCATGACCGGCCTTCCGACAATCCTCGGCTGGTATGTCCACGAATGGCTGTGGAGAAACGATGTGGAGGATCTGAACCGGAGAAGCGCGGATGTGGAAACTATTTACACCTCGCAGGATGAGGAAACGGTAAAGAGTTTACTTTCTCAGTATCAGGTATCCTATATTTTCGTAGGGGCCAGGGAGCGGGAAAAATACGAGGATCGCCTCAATGACAGTATGCTCCGGCAATTAGGCTCTGTTGTGTTTGAGGACGGCGTATCGGGTACGTATATCCTGCAGGTGGAGCTTCCAGATGAGAATGCGGGTTCAGAATGATCCGCCGGGGAGAGGAAAACTTTTTTCAGATGGACGGGACAGGCGCATTTATCCGGGCATTGACAGGAAAATACATAAAGTGATATGTTTGATATAAACAGGAGGGACGGCTTATGAGCAGAATGAATGAACTGTACAAAAAAATGATAGGCTTTTACAGGGAGGATCCGGCGCATATCCAGCATTTTGTGAAGGTCCACAGCTTTGCACGGCTGATCGGGCAGGAGGAGCATCTGGACGAAAAAACGCAGTATATCCTGGAGGCCGCCGCGCTGGTGCATGACATCGGGATCAGGCCCGCCATGGAAAAATACGGAAACAGCAGCGGGCCGCTGCAGGAGAAGGAAGGGCCGGCTCTGGCTGAGGAGATGATGAAGGAGCTTGGCTTTGATCCGGCAGTGATCCGGAGGGTTTCCTATCTGGTAGGCCATCACCATACGTATACGGATATTGACGGTGTGGATTATCAGATCCTTGTGGAAGCGGATTTCCTGGTAAATTATTATGAAGACGGTATGGAAAAGGAAACGATAAAAAAGAGCGTGGAAAAGATATTCCGCACTGAGACGGGCAGGCATATCGCAAAAGAAATGTTTTTCCCGGAGGAGTTCCGCATGTCCGAGACCTGGGCGCAGGACGGCCTGCAGGATCTGGAGGAATGGATCGAGGAGCAGGGCATTTATATCAGACAGTGAGAGGAAGCGCAGAGGAAAAATGAAGGCAGAAATCGTGCGGATGAGTCCGGAAGACCCGGATGCCGGGGCTTTGGCACGTGCGGGGGAGATTCTGAAGGGAGGGGGCCTTGTGGCCTTTCCTACGGAGACGGTGTACGGTCTGGGGGGAAACGCCCTTGACCCAAAGGCTTCGGTAAAAATATATGCGGCAAAGGGACGTCCTTCGGATAATCCTCTGATCGTGCATATTGCCAGGATGGAGGATCTGGGGGCGATCGTCTCGGATATTCCCGAAAAAGCGGCGGTTCTGGCAAAAAAGTACTGGCCGGGCCCTTTGACCATGATCTTTCCAAAGGCGGATATTGTACCGAAGGAGACGACGGGAGGCCTGGACAGCGTGGCTGTGCGTTTTCCCAGCGATCCGATTGCCAGAAGGCTGATCCTGGAGGCGGGGGGATATGTGGCTGCGCCCAGCGCAAACACCTCCGGCAGGCCAAGCCCCACCACATCCCGGCATGTGGAGGAGGATCTGGGAGATGCTATTGATATGATCATTGACGGTGGACCGGTGGGGATCGGACTGGAATCCACGATCGTGGATTTTACGGAGGATGTTCCGGTGGTCCTGCGGCCCGGTTTTATATCGCTGGAAATGCTTCAAAGGGTTCTGGGGGAGGTCCGCATGGACCGGGGACTTTTGATCACCGACGAGGCCGTGCGGCCAAAAGCCCCGGGAATGAAGTACCGGCATTATGCGCCCCGGGCGGAGCTCTCCATCGTGGAGGGAGAAACGGACGCCGTGGTGAAAAGGATCAATGAATTTGTCCGGCAGGCGGAAGCGGATGGAGGACAGGTCGGGATCATTGCCACGGATGAGACTGCCCGCCGTTATCCGCGGGGAATAGTAAAGAGTATCGGCAGCCGCCGGGACGAGCGGTCCATCGCCCGCCATCTCTATGGGGTGCTGCGGGAATTTGACGCCTGCCAGGTGAACGTTATATATTCGGAGGCTTTCTACACGCCTCAGATGGGGCAGGCCATTATGAACCGGCTTTTGAAGGCGGCCGGGCACAGAGTAATAAACGTATGATTATAAGGAGGATGAAGGATGATAGCGCTGGGATGTGACCATGGCGGTTATGAGCTGATGCAGGAGATTAAAAAATATCTGGACAGAAATGGGCTGGAATATAAGGACTTCGGCTGTAACGGCACGGAGGCCGTAGACTATCCGGTCTACGCAAAAAGGGTGGCCAGAGCCATCCAGGCCGGAGAATGTGAGAAGGGGATCCTGATCTGCGGAACGGGAATCGGAATTTCCATTACCGCAAATAAATTCCGGGGGATCCGTGCGGCGCTCTGCTCGGACTGCTTCAGTGCGGAGGCCACCAGAGCCCACAATGACGCGAATATTCTGGCTATGGGCGGCAGAGTGGTAGGGCCGGGCCTGGCGGAAAAGATCGTGGATACGTTTCTAAATACGCCCTTTTCCGGGGCGGAGCGCCATAAGAACAGGATCGCGCAGATAGAGACGGACTGATGAAAGAGGAGGTTTTACAATGGAGAAGGAGCATGTAAAGATACGTAAGAGAGAAAACTATATATCCTGGGATGAATATTTTATGGGGGTTGCCATCCTTTCCGGGATGCGTTCCAAGGATCCGAATTCTCAGGTGGGAGCCTGTATCGTCAGCGGGGATAATAAGATCCTGTCCATGGGCTATAACGGATTCCCCAAGGGATGCTCGGACGATGAATTCCCCTGGGCCAGAGAAGGGGATTCTCTGGATACGAAGTATTTTTATGTAACCCACAGTGAGCTGAATGCCATTTTGAATTACCGGGGCGGAAGCCTGGAGGGAGCAAAGCTGTACGTCTCCCTTTTCCCCTGCAATGAATGCGCAAAGGCGATCATACAGGCAGGTATCCGCACGGTGGTGTATGACTGTGATAAATATGACGGTACGCCATCCGTGGCGGCGTCGAAGCGGATGCTGGATGCCGCAGGCGTGCGCTATTATAAATACAACCGGACGGGACGCAGAATCTCTTTTGAGGTGTAGGAATGAAATAATCCAGATACTGAACCCCGGGAGCATTATCTTGATAAATGATGACCCGGGTACGATGAAAAGCGGTGAGAGCGGAAGCGCTCCGCTGCTTTTTTTGAGTGCGAAAAAGCGTAGAGTAGCATACTCCACGAAAACGCCCGCAAACGCTGATAAATACAGCATTTGCGGGCGCTTAAAGGCCCAAAACAGAAATAAATAACCAAAAAATGGACAGAAAAAAATATTTTTAAGTATTGAATAGAGTTCCTAAATCCCTTATAATATGTGAGAATTCGTTGAAAACAAGATATTTTTCGTAGAGTATGCTACTCTACGAAAAATCCGGAGGCCCTGTGTCAATGCTTTAACTAAACGACACTGGACATTATGTGAATCATGAGAGGACGATATGGCAAGCGAAACGAAAGATCTGCAGGAGAAGCGTGCGGTCCGGCAGGCGGCAGTACGGGCGGAGAACGACACAATCAATTTAAAGGAATTATTCTGGACGCTGGTCTACAGGTGGAAGCTCATCCTTGCGGCCATGCTTCTGGGGGCGGCGCTTCTGGGGGCGTATCATGCCTTCTTTGTGAATCCGGTCTATCAGGCGGACGCCTCTATCTTTATTACGAATAATGATTCGGTCATCACATTTTCAGATCTCCAGCTGAGTTCGGCGCTCACGGAGGATTATGCAAAGATCATCAAGAGCCGTACGGTGTTAAAAGAGGTGATCAAAGAGATGGATCTGGACATGGATTTTAAACAGCTGGGGCAGCTTGTGACAGTGACCAATCCCGCGGATTCCCATATTCTCACGATCACTGTCACCTGCGGGGATATGGAGCTGTGCCGCAACATTGCGAACTCCCTGATGAACGTAGGCGTGGAGCGGATCTACCAGGTGGTGGGGAGCAGCGAGCCCACGGTGATCGATTACTCGGAGGCGGAGGCAGTGGAGGAAATCACGCCCAGTCTTGCCGGCTACATAGTGAAGGGCGGCATATTCGGCGCCGCTGTGATGTGCGCGCTGATCTGCCTGCGGTTTTTAACTGACACCACGCTGAAGACTGAGGACGATATCCGGAAATATCTTCGCATGCCGGTACTGTCCGTGGTTCCATATTTTGAAGAAAAGAAAGACTGACCTATGGAAAACGAAAAGAGAATTAAAGAGCTGTTTCAGGATCTGGCCTATGAGAGCGGCCAGGTGGGGCAGAAGGAGATCATCAGGCCGAAGATGGGCGAGGTCCCTTACCGGGTGACAGAGGCGCTGAACATCCTGAGAGGAAATATCCAGCTGAGTGGATATAATCTGAAGACCATCGCCATCACCAGCGCCCTTGCGCATGAAGGAAAATCTTCCCTTGCTTTCCGCCTGGCCAAGAACATGGCGGGTCTGGAAAAACGCATCCTGTACATGGACTGCGATATCCGGAACTCCACCATCCAGTCCCGGTATGAGATCGTGGGTGAAAAGGCAGGCTTAAGCGAATACCTGTGCGGGAACATAACGAAAGAGAGGATCATTTACCATACGGATGATAAATGGATGGATATGATCTTTAAGGGCGCCGCGGCGCCGAATCCAAGCGAGCTGATCTCCGGCCCCTTTTTTGAGGAGCTGATGGGTTATGTGAGGAACGTCTACGATTATGTGATCGTGGACACTCCGCCGCTGAACCTGGTCATCGACGGGCTGCTTATCGCAAAGCACTGCGACGGGGCGATCCTGGTAGTCGAGAGCGGGCTGACCGAGCGGGCACAGGCCGAAAAGGCCAGGCAGAAGATGCAGTACGCGGATATCAGGATCCTGGGGGCCGTGCTGAACAAGGCCGATGTTTCCGGGCGGCGCTACGGTTATGGTTACGGTTATGGCTATGGCTATGGCTACGGCAGGACAGCGAAGCAGAATAAGGCAGGGGAAAAGGATGAAAAGGGCTCTTCGGAAAAGAAGACCGGGAAAAAGAGCAGAGCATGAGAGAAAAAGACAAAGCCGACAGGCGCCATCATAGAAAAAAAAGGGGGATCCGCAGCAAACAGACCGCTGGAAGCATCATGATCTGTCTTGCGGCAGCGGCCATACTGGCCGGGATGGCCTTTTCCGCACAGAGGAAGCAAAAGGCCATGCAGGTCACGGCGGGGAATTCCCATGATGTGGGAAGCGGTTACCGGAACATTGTGTACAATGGCGAAGAATACCGTTACAATAACCGGATCACCACGGTGCTCTATGCTGGCGTGGACTCCACCGGAAGAATGGAGGCCACGGTTCAGTATGGAAATAAGGCGAGGGCGGACAGCATCGCCCTTGTGATCATGGATGAGAAACATAAAAAGCTGACGGTTCTGCCCATAAACCGGGACACGATGACAGATATCCGCCGTTATACGATGAACGGCAATGATAAAGGACTTTATAAGACCCATATCGGCTACGCCTACAGCTATGGCGACGGCGGGAAGGTGAGCTGCGCGGATCTGTGCGAGGCGGTATCCAACCTGCTGGGGGCCATTCCTGTGAACCGGTATGTGGTGACAAACCAGGATTCCATGCCCTATATCAACGCCCTTGCGGGCGGGATCACCCTGACCGTGCCGAACGCCGATCTGGAAGAACTGTATCCGGAGCTTGCCAAAGGGGCGGAGGTGACCCTGGATGAAAGCAATATCAAAAGCTTTTTGCAGTACCGGGACACGGAGGAGGATTTCAGCAATGAGGGCCGTATGGAGAGACAGAAGGCTTACGTGACGGCTTATATTGAGAAGATACAATCCATGAGCCTGAACCAGCTGGAGGACGCGTGGGAAAAGGCGGATTACATGGAGGGGTATCTTCAGACAAGCATTACAAAAAACCAGTATCTGGAGCTTGCGCAGCTTTTAAAGGAGCTGGATTTCACGGAAGAAAATTTCGTGGAGCTCAAAGGCGAGGATCAGCAGGGCGAGCTTCACGACGAATTTTATCCGGATGAGGAAGCGCTTCAGGAGACAGTCCTGGAATTGTTTTACGAAAAGGTTTAAAGGGTACGGGACAGCGGGCCGGAGCCTGCTGTTGAAATAGATAAAAGAAAAAATTTAAATCAATGACGAAATGGAGGAGTCATCATGAAAAAGGTAATTGTCAGTATCCTGTTGGCAGTTTTGACCATTGGCACGGCTGCGGCGGCAGCTGCGGCCCCCAGCATTTCCCAGATCATCCCGGAGTCCCCGACGGTGATCAGCGGAAACCTGGGCGCCGGAGAAGAACTGGTCGTTCAGAACGCGGATACCTCTGCCTATACCAATCAGACCGTTGTAAAGGTGGTAGAAAAGGTAAACGATGAAAATACAAAAACCACGATCAAGGAAGTCCTGCAGGATTTGAACGTGAATACGAAGACCACAGTCCGGACAGAGTCAAATAAAACGGTGAACCCCACTTTGTATGAGACGGTGACGCCCTTTGTGGATCTGGTCATTAAGGCTGCGGACCAGATAAAGTATGAGAGCACGGGATCCATTAAGGCAACCATTACGATCGAGCCGGCCAAGGATATGAAGAGACAGGACGCCCTCCTTATGCAGATCGATCCGACTACCGGGAAAGTATATTTTGTGGAGATCGAAAAGCTGAACAGAAGTACCGGGGAGGTTACGGCCACATTCCCCACCCTGGGGCCGGTCGCCCTCTGCGAGAAGGTTCCGATAGTTGTGAAGGACGTATCGCCGGAAAATTACGAGGACCAGAAGGTAGCGGAGGTAGTCGAAAAATTCCGTGATGAGAAGGCGGATATGAACCTCCTGGATATTCTGACGGAGCTGAAGGACACGGCGGCGGAAGAAATCGAGAAAGAGATCCAGATCACCCCTGATAAAACGATCAATATAGAGGATTATAATTCCTGCATGGGATTTGCTGACATGGCCATCAAACAGGGAGAGGACGAGTATCTTTATGATATGGATGGCGAGCTGGAGGCAGAGGCACATCGGGATATCCAGGATACGGACTGGGAAAGGATCGTGGCCGCACAGTATCCGGATTTTGATATCGAAGCGGCGGCGGAAGACCTGGGACTTCTCACGGATCTGGATTCCTTTGTACTGGAGGACAGCTTTGTGATGCAGATGAACCCGGTTTCCGGAGAGGTGGATTACATCGCGAACCCGGAGATCTCCTTTGCATATCCGGAGGAGGAAGCCTCCGGGGATGAGGAAGCGGAAGAGGAAGAGGCTTCCGACGATGCGGATGAGGATGAGCTTATGGGCTGGGAGATCCATGACGAGGACAAAGACGATGAGAACGAGCCGAACCTTGTGATCAACGCAAAATTCACCAGCATGGGCCCCTTTGCGATCTTCATGCAGAAGGCTGAATAACGTCTGCCGGGAAGAAGAACAAAAATGGCGGAGAAGAAGTACCGGCGGAGTCCGGTACCCAATAATAACATCATTTAATGAAACAGGATTGACTGAAGGAATGCCTGTTTGCCGCGTGGCAGAGATAACTTAAAGCTGTGGGGCAGACAGGCATTTTAAAGGCGGGAGGAGTACACTGGATGAGGAAGATCAACATACGATGGGCATTATTTGCTTATGATGTTTTTATTTTATTCTTTGTTGAGTTTCTGCTTTTGTTCCTTTATCAAGGCGGCAATCCTTTATCAATGTCAG
The DNA here is from genome assembly GCA_964528895.1 of uncultured Blautia sp. Classification (GTDB taxonomy): domain Bacteria; phylum Bacillota; class Clostridia; order Lachnospirales; family Lachnospiraceae; genus Blautia_A. Next base: position 16,567 of record CAZGTY010000041.1, read on the forward strand.
ATAAGATAACACAAGCAGCTCTTTTTTGTGTTTGCGTTTTTTCTGCAAGATTTGCGGGAAGTATCTACCAGCAGATCTGGCGGTATGGCGGCATTCAGTGTTATATCAGATTGCTTGTTGTTGACGGGGCTGCTTTTCTTTTTAATCTGGTATTGGAAATCCTGCTGCCAATGGAGCGTATAACATTTGTGAGGCTGCTTTCCATTTCCTGTATGAATCTGTTAGGCGCTTTAGCGATTCGCATGTTTTATCGCTACGCTTACAAATGCGGTAATAACCGGACGTTTCAGGGAAAGGCGCTGAGCCTGGTATTACATATTTTTGCGGGCGGGAAAATACAGGCTGAAAAAGACAGTGAACATAAAAAAATTAAAATTGCAGTTATTGGCGCTGGACGTGTAGGCGTGAGCTTTGTGGAAGATTTACTGAATAACGCATCCTCTGCTTATGTGCCGCGCTGTTTTATTGATATCAACCAGGAAAAGGCAGGCAGGAGTATACACGGTATTCCTGTCCTGATGGAAAATGAAGCGACACTGGAGCATTTGAGGGATTATGAGATACAGGAGATTGTGTTTGCTGTCCCTAATCTTTCGGACGCGGATAAGACACGGCTGTATGAGTATTATTTAAATGCGGGGTACAAGATCAAGGTATATGATTTTCCTTTTTGCCAGACAGTAGATGGAAAAAGACATCTGAGGGAATTTGATATTGAGGAGCTGCTGTTCCGGAAACCGGTGGTTATGAAAGATGAAAAGACGAGCGCTTATTATCGGGATAAGGTTATTCTCATTACCGGAGGCGGCGGTTCTATCGGTTCGGAATTATGCCGCCAGCTGGCGAAAATGCAGCCAAGGCAAATCATTATTCTGGATATTTATGAAAATGGCGCTTATGACGTGCAGCAGGAGCTGAAAATTGCATATAGGAATACTCTGGATGTAAGAATCGAGATTGTTTCCATTACCAATAAGACCGGGACGGCCAGGGTTTTTTCCGCGTACCATCCGCAGATCGTGATCCACGCGGCAGCCCATAAGCATGTCCCTCTCATGGAGCATAATTGTGTGGAGGCGGTGGAAAACAATGTGTTCGGCACCAGGAACCTGGTGGAGCTGTGTGAGGAATATGGGGCAGAACGCTTCATGATGGTGTCCACAGATAAAGCCGTCAATCCTACCAACATCATGGGCGCGACAAAGCGGATGTGTGAAATGATCGCCCAGAGCGCGAGTACGTATGGAACCGTGAAATACAGCGCCACGAGATTTGGGAATGTCCTGGGCTCCGCCGGTTCGGTCATTCCACTGTTCAAGAAGCAGATCGCCAGCGGCGGGCCGATTACATTGACAGATCGAAGAATCATCCGGTATTTCATGACGATCCCGGAGGCGTCCCAGCTTGTGCTCCAGTCCGGAGCAATGGCTGAAAACGGAGAACTGTTTGTCCTTGATATGGGGCAGCCGGTGAGGATTCTTGATCTGGCGGAGAACATGATCCGGTTATCCGGCGCTGAGGGAATTGAAATAATGGAAACCGGCCTGCGGCCGGGGGAAAAACTGTACGAGGAATTACTGGTTAAAACAGAAGAACTTGATAAGACAGAAAACAGCATGATCTTTATAGAGCGAGACACCCCGTTCAGTAAGGAGGAGATAGACAGAAGACTCGATATTCTGAGAACCGCCTGCGATTCAGATGATGACGAGGCTGTCCGGTCAGCATTAAAGGAAGCCGTTCCTACATATCTGAGCCCGGGTGAAGTGAATGAATGGATTACCCCATCCGATAAAGTTCCATCAGGCATGGCAGAACCTGAGAATACAAAAACGAGAATAGTAGCCATGCAGAGTTATCAAGCATAGCCTGTTTCATAGCAAGAGCTTCACTTGCCGTCGCGGTAACAGCGACCAAGAAGTTTTGTTCCTAAGGGATAATCCGCCAGATACACAGATACCTTGCCATCGCGGTAACAGGAACCAAAAAAAGAGGCCGTTATGACCTCTCTGGAGAGTCAGTAAAACAAATCAGAGTGAGTACCTGTTCGGAAGAGAAGTAACAGAAGTTCTTCATCTTCAATCCGATAGACAAGTAACCAGTCCGGTTGAATATGGCATTCTCGAAATCCTGCATAATCACCGGAAAGAGCATGGTCGCGGTTTTTATCAGGAAGGGTTTCTCCAGCAGCAAGCTTATCAACGACTTCATCAAGAAGTTCGAAATTCAGATTGCGCTTTGCAGCAAGCTTCAAGTCTTTTTTGAACCGGTTAGAAAGAACAATCTCAAGCATTGCTTAATACCTCATTCTTGGCAGATTTGAAAGAAGAATAC
>CAZGTY010000042.1:0-17842 GCA_964528895.1 uncultured Blautia sp.
GAAAAACGGCCGCATCACAACAGGATGCGGCCTCCAGCAGGCCCAAAGCCGGAATTATCTTCGATTGTAGTTGATGAGGCATCCTTTGAGAATAATCTCACGTTCATCATCGGTAAGCTCTCCAAGGGTCACGGAAAACGCCTTAAGTCCTTCCTCCTTTACCATATAACCTGTAATGGTCTCCGCCCTTTCCTCCACGGCCCTGCGGATCTCCGGGAAGAACAGATAGTCTCCGTTTACAAAAGGAAGCTCGCCTGCGGGAATCAGGAAAGGAAGCATACCCCAGTTGATCAGGTTGGAACGGTAGCGCTTGGTAGCGTACTCATTTGCAATATTCGCCCAGCCGCCCAGTACCTTCTGGCAGGAAGCAGCCTGCTCACGGGCAGAGCCATCTCCCGGCTTCACAGCGAAGATCGTGCTGCCTACCCCGAGATTTTTCCTGCTCACATCCGGATATTCTCTGTTGACAGCCTCCATAATGGGCTCCAGCTCAGGCAGCCCTTCTACCGGACATCTGCCCTCCTGAATGGCCTGCTGGGCCTTCTGTACCTCCTTGGCACGTCCCACGTATGCCGGATCCTTTCTGGACAGGGTAAATTCTGCCAACCCCAAAGGATTGGAGCGGTAGGATGAGGTCTCCCCCGAGGGGATCAGCTCATCGGTGGTAGTTACGGGATCGTGGATCTCAGAAACCACCTTCAGGAGCAGATTTTCCGCAAGCGGCGCCATCTTTGGCCAGTCCTTAATGTTCGGGCCGAACTGGATCTTCACATCCGGATCAGCCACACCCTTGCTGTCGAATACGCGATTTTCATATATCGTCTTGTCAAAGAAATATTTCTGATTAGTATATGTTCCAGTATATTCCTCTGCGGAGGTAAGGAACCCCTTATTTGCCGCAGTGGCCGCGATGGAACGGGCATCCATAAGCGCCACGGAAGAAATCTGGCCGTTCTGAATTTTGGAGCCCTCACGGTTGGGGAAGTTTCTGGTGGTATGGCGGATACTGAAAGCGTTGTTGGCCGGCGTATCCCCCGCGCCGAAGCAGGGGCCGCAGAAAGCCGTCTTCACAACAGCGCCGGTTTCCAAAAGGTCAGCCAGCACGCCGTTCTTCGTCAGTTCCATATAAATAGGCGTACTTGCAGGATAAACGTTCAGGGTAAAGGCATCCGCGCCGATACTTGCGCCCCGGAGGATATCGGCTGCCGCACAGATATTTTCAAAGCCTCCGCCAGCACAGCCTGCGATGATACCCTGCTCCACATACAATCTGCCGTCCACCACTTTATCGCGAAGCGTAAAAGGAATCTTGCCGTCCAGGCTTACCTGCGCTTTCTTTTCCACCTCTGCCAGAATATCATCCGGATTTGCTTTCAGCTCATCGATGGTGTATGTATTGCTGGGGTGGAAAGGCATAGCGATCATCGGCCTGATCTCACTGAGATCGAGCTCCACGCAACCGTCATAATATGCCACATCACCCGGCTTCAGCGCCTTATAATCCCCGCTTCTGCCGTGGATCGCATAAAATTCCTCTATCTTATCATCCGTCTGCCAGATAGAGGACAGACATGTGGTCTCTGTGGTCATAACGTCCACGCCAATACGGAAGTCCGCGCTCAGGCCGGCAACGCCCGGCCCTACAAACTCCATCACCTTATTCTTGACATAGCCATTGGCGAAAACCTCGCCGATAATAGCCAGAGCCACATCCTGAGGACCTACGCCCGGACGGGGCTCACCCTTCAGATATATGGCGACCACTCCCGGCATATTGATATCATAAGTCTGGGAAAGAAGCTGCTTTACCAGCTCCGGTCCTCCCTCGCCCATGGCCATGGTGCCAAGAGCGCCGTAACGGGTATGGCTGTCAGAGCCCAGAATCATTTTCCCGCCGCCTGCCAGCATCTCTCTGGCAAACTGATGAATAACCGCCTGATGAGGAGGAACATAAACACCGCCGTATTTTTTCGCGCAGGTCAGGCCAAACATATGGTCGTCCTCATTAATAGTACCGCCCACCGCACAAAGGGAATTGTGGCAGTTGGTAAGCACATAGGGCACCGGAAATTTCTCCAGGCCCGATGCGCGGGCGGTCTGAATAATGCCTACAAAGGTAATATCATGAGAAGTTAATTTGTCAAATTTAATCTGAAGCTTTTCCATATTCCCGGAAGTATTGTGCTTTTCCAGGATGCTGTAAGCGATGGTATTTTTTGTGGCTTCTTCACGGGATACCGGAAGACAGGCTGCCTTTTCCTCCACTATGTCACGGCCATTGACAAGATAAACACCGCCATCATACAATTTCATAATAATTTTTCTCCTCTATACCTCATTTCGTCGTATCCGCTTCACACCTTCACCGATATGAACCGCCGGATAGCTATATGCACTATATTATAGATGGTTTCAGAGGAAACCGCAATGGAAAAAATATGTTTATTTAATGATCGGCTCACATTCTTTTACCGGCACTCGCTTTCCAGTACCGGAATCTGATTCCACAGTCTGTAGTAGATGCCGCCCCTGGACAGCAGCGCTTCATGACTGCCCTCTTCCATGATCCCTTCCTCTCCCAGCACCAGGATCCTGTCGTAATCCTTAATGGACGTCAGCCTGTGCGCAATGGTAAGCGTCGTCCTTCCCTTTGCCAGCTTTTTCAGGCTCTGTCCCACCATGATCTCGCTCTCATTGTCAAGGGCGCTGGTCGCTTCATCCAGGATCAGGATGGGTGGATTTTTCAAAAATACACGGGCAATGGCGATCCTCTGCTTCTGGCCGCCGGACAATTTTATTCCCCTCTCTCCCACATAGGTATCATACCCGTTCATAAGCTGCCGGATAAAGCCGTCCGCCCCCGCCAGAGCCACCGCCTGCTCAATCTCCGCCCTGGTGGCGTTTGGTTTTCCGTAGGAAATATTTTCCGCCACCGTTCCGCTGAACAGATACACATTCTGCTGCACAATCCCGATGGCGCCCCGAAGGCTCTTCAACGTAACCGTCCGAATGTCCTGCCCATCGATCTCGATGGCTCCGTCCGTCACATCATAAAACCTGGGGATCAGGTTGCAGAGGGTGGTCTTTCCCCCACCGGAGGTCCCCACCAGCGCCACCCGCTCACCTGCCTGAATCGAAAGGTTCAGATGGCGGAGTACATTGTTGTGATCGTCCGGATATTCAAAACTCACATCCTTAAAGTCAATGCGGCCCTTTTCCACCTTAAGGGGTCTGGCGTCCGGAGCATCCTGAATTTCAATGGGCGCGTCCATGATTTCAAAAAACCGCTCGATTCCCGTCATGCCTTTCTGGAACTGCTCCGCAAACTCCACAATGCGGCGGATCGTAGCGATCAGCGTGGACACATAGAGCACATAGGCCACCAGATCTCCCGGCGAAATAGCTCCGTACACCACGAACAGGCCGCCGCCCAGCACCACCACCAGATACATCAGCCCGTCAAAAAGCCGGGTGGACGCCTGAAACATTGCCATATATTTATAAGTCATCTTCTTGATGCTCTTAAAGTCCTGATTGCCACTGGAAAACTTTTCAGCTTCCATTTCCTCCGCGCCAAAAGCCTTTACCACCCGCTCTCCCAGCAGGCTATCCTCGATCTGCGCATTCAGCTCTCCGATCTGCACCCGCTGTTTAAAGAACACTTGGCGCAGGCGGTGGTTCAAAACCGCAGACACCACAGCCATCAGAGGCACGCACAAAAAGATCAGCACGGTCAGCGGAATGTTGTAGGTGCACAGAATGCAAAAGCTCACCAAAATCTTCAGTCCCGCAATAAAGAATTCCTCCGGACAATGATGGGAAAACTCTGTCACTTCAAACAGGTCGTTGGTAATGCGGCCCATGATCTGGCCGATCTTCGTATTCGAATAATAGGTATATCCCAGCTTCTGCAGATGTTCAAAGGCATCCTCCCGCATGTCCGTCTCAATATAGACACCCATCACATGCCCCATATCCGCCATAAAATACTGGGCCGCCGCATCGATCAGCCGGAGCACCAGATAAAGCGCCGCCATCTTCAGAACCAGCTCCACGGTCAACGAAGCCAGATCGTTCATGGCCGTGCTGGTGATCGTCCGCAGGATCAACGGAAGTACCAGATCACAAAGGCAGGTAAGCGCCGCGCAGAACAGATCCAACAGCATTGTTTTTCTGTATTTTTTCAAATATGGCCAGTATCTTCTCAGCAGGTGCTCTCTGCTCCCCGTATTACTTTGTTCCATCCATACTCCCTCCTGTATCTCTCCTTGATCTGCCAAAAATTGATAGCCCCATTATAGCTTTATCTCTTATCAAATGCAAGATTCCCCTTTGAAAATGGCGGCGCCCTTTGAAAAGGGCATTGCTCTCCGGCTGCGGATTAAGAAATTATTTATCCAACATCGTTTAAATTAAAGCTTCATAAGGGAGAGACATTATATTTTGAGAAAACACGCACATCAGATACGTAGGAGTTCCCGAAGGAAGGAAAACAGCTATAAATATGGCTTTATCTTCCGTTATCCGGGAGACAGGTCCGATATGACCGGCATCTCCGAGGAGGTCTGGCATTACCGCTGCGTCGGGGTTCAGGCAGCCACAGAGATCTACGAGCAGGGCATCTGCCTCGAAGAATATTAAGCCCATTAGGATCCATATTGACTTTTTATTTTAAAAACCGTATGATTAAAAACTATAAAAGGTCAACTGGATGAATAATAAGGAGCATTTGCTATGTTTCGTTTATGGGGAAAGATCTGGAAAGACAATCATATAATAAAAGACATCATGATTAAAAATGACACTTACGATACCCGGACCCACAAGGTATTTCAGGGGCTTGAACGGATATGCTATGAGTTTGATCTGGAGCAGCCCATCTGGCTGGACGCCAATATTAACGACTTTAAGCTCCACTCCAGAACGCGCTTTACCCGGGACAGCTTCATCGAGCAGATCGATTTCGATTATCTGGAAATTCAGGTGATCGAGGAGGATTAGCGGGACGCGCCATTTCCGGCGCATCTCTCTTTTCTCCCGCAATATCCCCTCATTTAAATCGCCATAAAAGCCATGGACCGGATAATGCGCTGGGCCAGAATACAAAGGCTGATTGGGCCCTGAAAAAAATCTCAAAATGTCAGCTGATCCCAACTGCTGCCCGGCATATTTTCATAAAAATCTCTTCAGAAACAGAACTCCCGGAAGAAATCGCATTCCGTATCGTTGCACTGGGCGGCGTCCACCGTCTTTATATCGCAGTGAAAAACGTGTTCCAGGCGGTTTACCTTGTCTCCAAACATCCGGTATACAAATGGAACATTGTTCTTCGTAAGCTTTTCAACCAGCCCTGGCGCCTGCCCTTTTAGGAAATCATTCACTGCCGTCATACAGAACACCGGCGGATATACATCCGTAATCCGGCTCAGCACATTTATATTTTCCAATTCTTCTGCCGTTCCGTGCCCCGGGAGCAAATCCTGCATAAGCGATGCAATCATATCATTCCCATCATCATTTTCTTTGATCTTGTACACTCCGCAATTTAAAGCAATGGCAGTCCAGGAAAAGTTCTCCGGTATCTCCAGGCCGTAATTCACCCCATACGCCGGATTGGTGCAGATTCCCGCATAAAGCCCCAGCAAATGTGCTCCCGCAGAATCCCCTACACCGAAAATACGCTCCGTATTAAAATGATACCGCCCCGCCCGTTTCATCACCCATTTACATACGAGATTCAGATCCTCGAGCTGTGCGGGGAAAGGGAACTCCGGCGCCAGACGATAAGTGAAATTTACCACCGCAAAGCCTCTCTGAGCCAGACTCATGCAATAGTACTGATACCGCTCCTTATCGCCGTATACCCAGCCGCCTCCGTGTACGCTGATGATCACGGGAAGATCCTCATCCTCCGCCTGCTTCGGACGGTACACATCCAGAACCTGCCATTTTCGCTCTTCCTTGCCATAGACGATGTTGTCCCAGCGCTCCACGTCCTCAGGAGTGGACAACAGCATATCCCGCTCATCATCATTCTTTTTAAACTCTTTTCTCAGCTTTTCACTTATCTCCGACACACTTTTTTCCTCCCGCTTCTTTTGTTTAGTAAATCCTGTTCCGGTCCTCGCCCCGCTGAAAGGCCCGGATATTTTCCACCACCTCATTCAGGCATCGCCTGCGGGTCTCCACCGGAGCCCAGGCCATATGGGGCGTAATGATCAGCTTCCGGCTGTCCATGATCTTCCCCAGAGGATTATCCTCTGCCAGGGGTTCCTCTTTCAGCACATCCAGCGCCGCCCCGCCGATCAGATTTTCCGTCAGCGCCCTGTAAAGGTCCTCCTGATTGACGATAGGTCCCCTTGCCACATTAATGAGAACCGAATTCCTCTTCATCCTCCGGAAGGCTTCCATATCCATAAGATTTTCCGTATAGCGGTTCAACGGCGCATGAATGGATAAAATATCCGACTGCGCCAGCAGGGTATCAAAGTCCACCTGCACACAGACCGACAAATCCCTCTCCCCACCTTCTCCGGAAAAATCATATCTGCTTCCGGAGGCGGAATAACAGATCACGCGGCAGCCGAAAGCCAAAGCGATCCGGGCCACCTTCTGCCCGATAGCGCCCATCCCGATAATGCCCCATGTTTTGCCCGCAAGCTCACAAAAGGATTCCTTAAAATATGAAAAGCCCGCGCTTCTGCCGTACTCCCCGGATTTTACATAGTCATCATAAAATCTCAGCTTTTCCCAGATATAAAACATCAGGGCAAAGGTGTGCTGCGCTACGGCATCCGTTGAATATCCAGCCACGTTGCAGGCCCTGATCCCACGGGATTTCAGGTAATCTCCATCCAGATTATTGATCCCTGTAGCGGTCAGACAGATCAGCTTCAGATTTTTTGCTTCCTTTAAGGTTGCTTCACACATGGGAAGCTTGTTCGCCACAATGATATCCGCATCCGCGATCCTCTCCGGCATCTCTTCCGGAAAGGTGGCCGGATACATCGTCACTTCCCCCAATGAATAAAAAGGGGTGAAGACCATGTCTTCACCCACACTTTTCCCTTCTAATAAAACGATCTTCATGAGAATGAAGGACTGTTCCAGAAAGGCCTGTAATTACAGCCTCTTAAGGAGCTCTTTTCTTTCTTTTTCGTATCCGGGCTTGCCAAGAAGTGCGAACATGTTCTTCTTGTAGCTTTCAACACCCGGCTGGTTAAAGGGATTTACACCCAACAGATATCCGCTGACACCACAGGCGAACTCAAAGAAATAGAATAACTGGCCAAGATAGAATTCGCTCTGCTTCGGGATATCTACAAGCAGATTCGGAACCTGTCCGTCCGTATGTGCCAGAATCGTTCCGTTCATAGCGCTTTTATTCACAAAATCAACGGTCTTTCCTGCCAGATAGTTCAGCCCGTCAAGATCCACCGCTTCCTCGCCCAGGACGATCTCTGCGGAGGATTCCTCCACATTCATCACAGTCTCGAACAGGATACGGTTTCCGTCCTGGATAAACTGTCCCATGGAGTGCAGGTCTGTGGTCAGGTCAACTGCAGCCGGGAAAATACCCTTCTGATCCTTGCCTTCGCTCTCGCCGTAAAGCTGTTTCCACCATTCATTCACATAATGCAGGCTCGGCTCATAGTTTGCAAGGATTTCCACCGTTTTACCCTTTCTGAGAAGGATGTTGCGGACAGCCGCGTATTTCATGGCGTCATTATCCTCAAATGGACTGTTCAGCGCCATATCACGGCCGGAAACAGCGCCTTCCATCAGCTTGTCAATATCCGCGCCGCTGACAGCGATGGGAAGCAGGCCCACCGCAGTAAGGACGGAGAAGCGTCCTCCCACATCATCCGGAACCACAAACTCTTCATAGCCTTCCTCATCAGCCACCTTTTTCAGCGCTCCACGCGCCTTATCCGTAGTAGCATAAATCCTCTTTGCGGCCTCTTTCTTACCGTATTTCTTTTCCAGCATTTCCTTGAATACGCGGAATGCGATGGCCGGCTCCGTGGTAGTACCAGACTTGGAGATCATATTAACGGAGAAATCTCTGTCTCCGATTACATCGATCAGGCCCTTAATGTAGCCGCTGCTGATATTGTTTCCCACGAAATAAATTTCCGGGGTTTTGCGGAGTTCCCTGGAAATATTGTTATAAAATCCGTGCCTTAAGAACTCAATGGCGGCACGCGCGCCCAGATAGGAGCCGCCGATACCGATCACCAGCAGTACCTCGGAATCCTCCCGGATCTTTTTTGCCGCTGCCTTAATGCGGGCAAACTCGTCCTTATCATAGTCGACCGGAAGGTCGACCCAACCAAGGAATTCATTGCCTGCTCCGGTCTTTGAAACCAGTGTTTCCTTCGCTGCCTCTGCCAGAGACTTCATGGCTTTCATCTCATGCTCTGCTATAAAACAGCCTGCCTTAGAATAATCAAACGTTACCTTACTCATGGCCATCACTCCTTTTTACATATGTATATTCGTTTTTAACATAAACACTTACGTTTTAGTATAGCAAAATCCATCGCTTTCTACAAGCAGTTCCCGGAAATTTACTGCATGAACTCCCGAATGATCTCCCTCATGATCTCCTCTTCCTCCGAAGAAAGCATTTTGCTGAAATGACTGCCCGTGGCCGCTGTCTGACGGATGCTGGCGGTAATGCGCTCTACCATTTCTTCCTGAAGCACCGGATCTGCCTTCTGCACTGCCGGAATCTCCTCGGTCCAGCCGCGCATCTGCTCCACGTAATCTGCCAGAGAATTCATGATCAGCTCTTCCTGATATGTAAAATCCAGTACGCAGCGAAGCATCATCAAAACCACCGGAACGGCAGCTCCCAGATACAGGTACGTAAGAGGAAGCCCCTTGCTTATCTCCAGCCCGGCATCGAGCAGCATGGCCAATCCCAGAATAGCCGTACTGAGAAGAGACGGAATCCACACCAGATAATTCATACGGCGAAGAAGCCTGTCCCGCGTCTTCCAGAGGTTCAGCCATTTTTCCTTCAGGTTTTTTATCTTTCTGGTGTTTTGCATAGCTCTTCTGTAAGTGAGGTGCGTTGCCAGCATGGCGACTGCTCCGGCAGTTCCCAGAACTGCCATGCAGTAGAGCATCACCTGCAGGTCCATGATCCTTTGCAGCATAATGTCCTCCCCTACGCACCGGCACAGCCAGGATGAGACTGTGACAGCACATTACTTTATTAACAGCGACATATAAATACCCCGCTGATAATTCCCATTATACCGCCCGCGCCCGTTACAGGGAACAAAATTCGTTCGTCAAATTCTCTCAGCAACCTACATATCCTGCAGAGCCCTCACTACTTCCTCAAATTTCATAAAATGGGAAGCCTTTACCAAAACCGTATCTCCTGTTTTCACATACTGATCCAGATGCTCCAGAAGAGTCTTCCGGTCCGGTTCATAGATCACCGCAAGATCCGGAGCCGCCGCCTTTGCCCCCTCTGCCATATGGCGGCACAGGGTACCCACACAAATACATACGTCTATCCCGCATGCGCCTGCGTGCTCGCCCACCTGCCGGTGAAGCGCGATCTCATTTTTTCCAAGCTCCCCCATATCTCCCAGGATTGCCACTCTTCGCCCTGTACTTTCCTTAAGGACATCCAGAGAAGCCTTCATGGACATGGGATTTGCATTATAACAGTCATCTATAATCCGTGATTTATCTGTCACGATCACCTTAAATCTCCCGCTGACAGGCTCCAGGCTCTCAATGCCCGCCCGGATCTCTTCACTGGTAAGTCCGTAGATCCTGCCTGCTGCTGCCGCTGCCAGTGCATTGTACACCATATGGCGGCCCGGCATGGGAATCATCACGGAAAAGCTTTCCTCTCCCAGATGGATCCTGCAGGCCACACCCTCCAGTCCGCGGCTCTCCAGCTCATCTGCGTAAACCTCACAGCCGGATCCCAATCCGAAAAATACCGGCCGGATCCCTCCGTATTCCTTTACCTTGGATAGTTTATCATCATCACCGTTCAGCACAATGTGTCCGTTCTCTTTCAAATAGGCAAGTACCTCGGTCTTCGCCTTAAGTACGCCGTCCCGATCCCCCAGATTCTCCAGATGGCAGGCGCCGATATTGGTGATCACTGCCGTATCCGGTCTGGCTACCTTTGCCAGACGACCCATCTCGCCGAAATCACTGATCCCCATCTCAAGCACTGCCATTTCGTCCTCGTCACGAAGACGGAAAACCGTCAGAGGCAGGCCCAGTTCGTTGTTAAAATTCCCCTCGGTCTTCAAGGTACGATATTTCTGCGACAATACCGACGCGATCACTTCTTTGGTGCTGGTTTTTCCTACGCTTCCGGTAATTCCAACCACCGGAATCTGAAGCTGCTTCAGATAAAATTCCGCGATGTCCTTCACCGCCTGCAGGGAAGAGTCCACCTTTATGTAAGGAAAATCCGCATCATCCAGTATCCGTTCCGATAAAGTAACAAGTGCGCCCGACTTCATCACATCCGGGATAAATTTGTGAGCGTCCACCCGTTCACCCACAATGGGAACAAAAAGGCAGTCCTTTTCCACCCTGCGGCTGTCCGTGGTAATGGCGCTCACTTCCCTGTTCAGCGCTGCGGAGCTGCCAAAATACACACCGCCGCAGACTTTTGTCAGATTTTCCAAAGTAAGATTTTTCATAGCTTCTATTCCTTTTTCCTGTTTTCTGGTCCAAACTCATGCCATTCCACACAAGCACGGCGTTCAGTCTCTCATATCATCATATTTTTTCATGGATACCTCTATGATATGCTCACAAAGAGCCGCGTAATCCATTCCCAGCACAGCCGCCTCCTGGGGGATCAGGCTGGTGGGCGTCATCCCCGGAAGGGTATTGGCTTCCAGGCAATACATCGCGCCCTCCTCTGTCATGATAAAATCAAGGCGCGCATAGCTTTCCAGACCCAGGGCGTGATACCCTCTCACCGCATACTCCTGCATCTTTTTTGTCAGCTCCGGGGAAATAGGCGCGGGGCACGTCTCCCGTGTGGCGCCCGATTTATATTTATTTTCATAGTTATAGAAGCCTTCACAGGGTACGATCTCCACAATGGGGTACGCCTCGCCGTCCACCACGGCCACCGTATACTCCGTACCGCTGATGAATTCCTCCACAACCACTTCATTTTCATAGGTAAAGGCTTCGTCCAGGGCCTTCTCATATTCTCCCTGATCCTTTACAATATACACACCGATGCTGGAACCGCCGCAGCAGGTCTTCACCACCGCCGGAAATTCCATTCCCAGCTCCGCCAGCACGCGGGTCTGGGAAAATTTCTCCATAACGATCCCTTTTGGAGTGGGAACATCATGCATCCGGAAGAACTGCTTTGCAATGCCCTTATCCATGGCAATGGCGCTGCTTAAATAGCCGGTACCCGTGTACTTAATTCCCATCAGGTCAAAGGCAGCCTGCACCCTGCCATCCTCGCCGTTCGCCCCGTGAAGGCCCAGAAATGCCATATCAGCCTGCCGGCAAAGCTCCGGAACATTCGGCCCGAAAAAGCTTCTGCGGATCTTCTTCATCTCCTCCAGCTTATGGTTAAAGCCCTTCATATAAGCGGAAGCTGCTTCCACATCATATGTCTCCGGAAACGGATCTTCCCAGTCCACAGTCTCCAGACCGCAGAAAATGTCCACCAGAATGGCCCTGTGCCCTTTTTTACGCAGCGCATGGCAGATCCCTGTCCCCGACACGATGGAAACGTCCCGTTCCGTACTGGTACCACCTGCTAATACAACAATTTTCATGCTCTCATCTCCTTTTTTACCAAAAACCAAAACTGCCGCAAAGATTCCAACAGGAATCCCTGCAGCGCCTTTGCCGTTACTTAATTATGTACGATCACCGGCGTACCGATGTCGATATTCTGATAAATCTGCTGTACCTTATCGTATGGAGCGTTCACACAGCCATGAGAACCGTCTGTGAGGTAAATAGTTCCTCCGAACTGGCTTCTCCACACCGCATCGTGAATCCCCACATTCCCGCAAAAGGGTATCCAATAGGTCACCTCGGAGACATATCCCTCTCCCGTGAGAACAGCCGGAGATTCCATCGCGTCAACGGCAAAACACCCCGTAGGGGTCCCCATGCCGGATATATTAGAGTTTCCCGTAACCACACTGGTATCCACCACCGGAATCCCATCCTGATAAAATACCATCCTCTGATTGGTCAGATCCACCTCGATGTAAGTGTACCCGATATCATTAATGTCCCGGCTCCGGCCTTCATAGGCATACACCGGCTCCCGCACCTGGGTCACGCCGCTTTTCACCGCCTCTATAAGGGCTTCCGTCTCAGCCTCCTGATCGATGGCCCAGCCATAGTCGCCGCCCTGAATCGTAATCTCCCGTCCGTCATAGGTAGTAAAATCCCTGGTACATCCAAAGGTATCGTATTTATATCCCAGTTCATACACGTAAGCCGCCACTTTTTCGGAATCCAGGGTAAAATCCCCCTGCTCATCCCGGGTCAGCCAGTTTTTGATCACGTCTTTATCCACTGTCTCGGACCGGTCCCCGAAATCATAGGTGATAACCACGCCGGTCAGCTCATTCATCTGTCTGCAGTCCTCGATGAGACGCGCATCGTCCTGATAAACCTGGGGTCTCTTGTAGCAATCCGCCGTTTCCAGATCGAGCTCCGGGCTTCCGGTGGACACTGCCGCCGCCACAAGCTCATAAAGCTTTTCCCCGTTTACCTGGGATCCCTCCACCTCCGGAACGATTTCATATCCGGTGTCATTTTCTTTTATAAAAGCATCCCGGGGCAGGATCACGTTCTGCTGCTGCATACAGCGCAGCCCGTTTACCGCACGGGTCAGTTTATCCTGATCGTAAGTGTTCATCCCGGACAGTTCATAGCTCTGGTGCTGAGTAAAGCCCCGGAACCACAGGAAGCGGTTCTGTCCGTGAAGCAGCCTTCGTATACTTCCATCCGGGGTATATGAAAGCCCGGCCTGCTCCGCCGTAATGCTCTCCTGTCCGTTGTTCCTGGTTCGAATCGCCAGCACATAGGCCTCCACCTTCTGCGCCAGCAGACTCTCCGCCTCCTCCTCCGTCATGTAGGAACAATTAAATCCGTTGACTGTGGAGCCCGGCAAAAAATGCTGCGTAAAATAATATACGCCAAAGCCGTAGGCCGCCACAGTCAATACCATAAATGTGAGAATGAGACCGACTAAAACCTTTTTCCCCTTACTCATTATCAAATCCTTTTTTGTAACCGTTCAGCACAGCTGCTCTTTTTTACTTTCCAAGGAGCTTCTCCACACTAACAAGCTTTACGCAGAGCACAAATACATCCGCCGCCTTCTTAAGCTCTTCAAGCGGGGGATAGGTAGGCGCAATACGGATATTGGAATCCTTCGGGTCCTTTCCATACGGATAGGTAGCGCCCGCGCCCGTCATCACCACCCCTGCCTCCTTTGCCTTCTCCACAATGGCCTTTGCGCAGCCATCCATAGAATCAAATGAAATAAAGTATCCTCCGTGAGGCTTCGTCCAGGAACCAATGTCCAGGCCGCCCAGCTCACGTTCCAGCGTATCCAGCACCATCTCAAATTTCGGGCGGATCAGATCCGCATGTTTTCTCATATGCTCATGCAGTCCGTCCAGATCCTTGAAAAATCTTACATGGCGAAGCTGATTCAGCTTATCGTGGCCGATGGTCTGCATCTGCATATATTTGCGGAAATCCTCAAGATTCGCCCTGGATGCGGCCACTGCGGCGATGCCGGAACCGGGGAAGCTGACCTTGGAAGTGGAAGTAAACTTGTAAACAATGTCAGGATTTCCGGCCTTTTCGCACTCTCCCAGAATCTCTACCAGAAAATCCTGGTTGTCATCGTAAAGATGATGAATGCTGTAGGCGTTATCCCAATAAATACGGAAGTCGGGCGCCGCAGGCTTCAGGCGCGCAAAACGCTCAACGGTTTCTTTCGAGTATGTGATTCCCTGGGGATTGGAGTATTTCGGCACACACCAGATACCCTTTATCGCCGGATCCTCGCTGACCAGCTTCTCCACCATATCCATATCCGGACCGTCCTCATGCATGGGAACGTTGATCATCTCGATCCCGAAAAACTCTGTGATCTTAAAATGACGGTCATATCCCGGTACCGGACAGAGGAATTTTACCCTATCAAGCCTGCACCAGGGAGTGTTCCCCATCACACCGTGCGTCATAGAGCGGGCAATACTGTCAAACATGACATTCAGGCTGGAGTTTCCATATATGATAATGTGATCCGGATCCACCTCGGACATGGCTCCCAGAAGTCTCTTGGCCTCCGGAATACCGTCGATCACACCGTAATTCCGGCAATCCACACCGGTCTCACATTTCAATTCCGCGCCATTTGCAAGAACATCCATCATTCCCATGGAAATATCAAGCTGATCTGTACCGGGTTTACCTCTGGACATGTCAAGAGAAAGGCCCTGGGCTTTTGTCGCGGCGTACTGCTGCTCCAGTTCCTCTTTCAAAGCGAGCAGTTCTTCTCTGCTCATTTCAATGTATTTTTTCATAAATGCCTCCTCGTGGGCCGCGATACGGCTCCGGTTTTCATATCTCCTCTATATTCTATTCATTTTATTATGGCAAAATCCCCATTGTCAAGTGTTTTCCCCCTAATGCAAAGGTTGTTCTTGCGGTTTATAAAAAAATCACATATACTGAAGACAAATGCAGAAAAATATAGTGAGGTTGCATACATGTGGATCGCAGATCAATGGAAGGAATATGAAGTTATTGATACCTCCGGCGGGGAAAAGCTGGAACGGTGGGGGAATTATCTTCTGGTTCGGCCGGATCCCCAGGTCATCTGGAACATCCCCGGAAACCACATGGGCTGGAAGCGTCCCAACGCCCGTTATCACCGCAGCAAAAAGGGAGGCGGAGAATGGGAGTTTTTTGATCTTCCGAAACAGTGGGATATCCATTATAAGGAGCTGACCTTCCACTTAAAGCCTTTCAGCTTTAAGCATACCGGTCTCTTTCCGGAGCAGGCGGTAAACTGGGACTGGTTCGGAGATAAGATACGCCGTGCAGGCCGCACCGTTAAGGTACTGAATCTTTTTGCATACACCGGGGGCGCCACTCTTGCCGCCGCCGCCGCGGGAGCAGCCGTCACCCATGTGGACGCTTCCAGGGGTATGGTCACCTGGGCGAAGGAAAACGCCGCTGCTTCCGGTCTTGGCGATGCGCCCATACGCTGGCTCGTGGATGACTGCGTTAAATTTGTGGAGCGCGAGATCCGGCGGGGAAATCATTATGACGCCGTCATCATGGATCCGCCTTCTTATGGACGCGGCCCGAAGGGTGAGATCTGGAAGATCGAAGATGCCATTCATCCTCTGATCAGGCTCTGTACACAGCTTTTAAGCGAACAGCCCTTGTTTTTCCTGATTAATTCCTACACCACAGGACTGGCCCCCGCCGTGCTCACCTATATGCTGTCTTTGGAGCTTAAAAGCTTTGGCGGCGCGGTCGATTCCCAGGAGATCGGACTTCCGGTCACGGAGAGCGGACTGATTCTTCCCTGTGGAGCATCCGGGCGCTGGGAGGCGGTCGGCCACGGTTAACAAAGCCTGGCTCCTGCAATTAAAATGGTTTACTGTTTTTAAAAATAGCTCTCGATATTAAAAATGTCATTTATTAAAAAGGAGGGATTTCTTATGAAAGAGGATTTCCACAGCAAAGACCCTTACACCTGTACCCTGGCTTACGACAGAGATGCCTGCGGCGACTGCACCTGCGCCACCTGCTACCAGCAGGAATTCTGCGACCGGTGCAGCACCTGCAAAAATCTCTCCCGTAAAAAGGATCACTGCTACCGTTATGAAGGGGCGTTTAATTATTGAAATCAAAAGGGGACTGTCATTGAATTCTTCTTCAGAACAGTCCCCCTTTTACGTTTACCTCCAGGCTGACATTTCGGACCTTTACTTTAATATAAAAAAACAGGCAGTTTTTCAACGCAGGCCTGTTGACAAAACCAGGTCTTCCGTTTATACTGTCAATAACAGTAATAATTACTATTATAGAAGGAGGAGATCAAATGGCAGCCATAAAATACAGCCGCCAGCGCGCCGCCATTAAGGAGTTTTTAATGGGACGATACGACCATCCCACAGCGGATGTGGTGTATGAAAATATAAAGCTCATTTATCCAAACATCAGCCTGGGAACCGTATACCGCAACCTCTCACTTCTTTCTGATATCGGCGAGATTCAGAAGCTTTCCCACTTTGGCGGCGCGGATCGTTTTGACGCCAGGACAGAGCCACATTGCCATTTTCTCTGTACGCAATGCGGTATGGTTACGGATCTGGATGACGAAAAGATCCTGCGGTCCCTTAAGAAGGTCGGCGATCGCTTTTCCGGGCGAATCTTCAGTTACACGGCTCAGTTTTCCGGGCTTTGTGAAGATTGTGTGAAAAAGGAAAATAGTTTAAAACACTATTGACAAAGCACAATCAATGTGGTAACTTAAAGTAGTAATGATTACTATTATTAAAAATTTAAAATCTATAAAGAAAAGGAGACAAAAAAATGGCAAAATGGGTTTGTAGTGTATGCGGTTACGTTTACGAAGGAGATGCTGCTCCGGAAGCCTGTCCTATCTGCAAGGCTCCGGCTGAGAAATTCATTAAGCAGGAAGGCGAAATGACATGGGCTGCCGAGCATGTTGTAGGCGTTGCCAAGGGCGTCAGCGAAGACATCCTTGCGGATCTTCGTGCGAACTTCGAGGGAGAGTGCTCCGAGGTTGGTATGTACCTTGCTATGGCGCGTGTCGCTCACAGAGAGGGTTATCCGGAAATCGGTCTGTACTGGGAGAAGGCTGCTTACGAAGAGGCTGAGCATGCCGCTAAATTTGCGGAGCTTCTGGGCGAGGTAGTTACAGACAGCACCAAGAAGAATCTTGAGATGCGTGTTGAGGCTGAGAACGGCGCTACAGCCGGCAAATTTGATCTTGCAAAACGTGCAAAGGCCGCTAACCTTGACGCTATTCATGACACCGTTCATGAGATGGCCAGAGATGAGGCTCGTCACGGAAGGGCATTTAAAGGCCTGCTGGAGAGATACTTCGGTTAATTTGTTTATGTGGGACTTGGGATATCCTCCAGGTCCCTTTTTAAAAAGTTTCAGGAGGTATGATTGTTATGAAGATCAGATTAGACAAAGCAATTGTGGAATTTATTCCGGAAAACGATATCGAAACTGCAGAATTAAAGGCTTTATGGGTAAGAATGGGAAACTGCGAGGGAAATACCAAGCAGCTTGAGCCTATGGGTGTTTATACTCCGGAAGACACAGCTGTCAAAAATGTAGCAAGATTCCATATTGAAGGTCTCACCGACAGGGAATTGAAGGCTGTCCCGGCATTTTTCGCTCCCTATGATACAGATGTTTACTGCTCTATCTGCAATAAAACCGTGTTCGTAAAGAAAGGCGACCAGATTCCGATCTGCTGCGGCAAGCTTATGGAGATCATCGACTGATCGGCCGCAAAATACAGCGAATTTAAAGATCGGGTAGGAGGCTAACCATTAGTTGATTAGCCGACCTCCCACACCGCACGTACGTACCGTTCGGTATACGGCGGTTCTCTAGTTTTCACAAACTTTCAGATAATAGTCCGACATGGAGATATATCCCAGACGGGCTATTATTTTATTTGTCAGCGCCACATTTAACATCTGCGCTGTCCTCCAGTATCCCTTCCTGTTGTCCGGCAAATTAAATGCTGCTTGAAAAGTCAGATTAAACGTTGCTTTTC
>CAZGTY010000043.1:0-17771 GCA_964528895.1 uncultured Blautia sp.
CGAAAGCAAGCTTGCATCGGATTTTCGACCCTTTGGCCCTGGCATCATATGATGATATTAGTATGAATTCAAGGAGAAAATATTATGTATCAAATAGACTTTCACTCACCGCTGCACGTACATTTTATCGGTATCGGCGGTATCAGCATGAGCGGTCTTGCGGAAATTCTGCTGCAGGAGGGCTTTGTGATCTCCGGCTCTGATTCCAAAGAGAGCCCTCTTACAAAGGCTCTTGAAAAAAAGGGCGCCCGGATTTATTACGGTCAGCGCGCTTCCAATATTTCCGATTCTGTACAGGTGGTGGTCTATACGGCTGCAATTCATCCGGATAATCCTGAATTTGCCTGCGCCGAGGAAAAGGGACTGCCTATGCTTACCAGAGCACAGCTATTGGGACAGATCATGCGAAACTATGATACCCCCATCGCAGTATCCGGAACACATGGGAAAACCACGACAACCTCCATGATCTCTCATATCCTTCTGGCCGGGGACTGTGATCCGACCATCAGTGTCGGCGGCATCCTTCCTTCTATCGGCGGCAATATCCGGGTAGGACAGTCCGAAATCTTCCTTACGGAGGCCTGCGAGTACACCAACAGCTTTTTAAGCTTTTTCCCGAAGATCAGCGTGATCCTGAACATGGATGCGGACCACCTTGATTTCTTTAAGGATATTGACGATATCCGCCGCTCTTTCCGCCGTTTCGCAGAGCTTCTGCCTGCCGACGGCATACTGGTAATCAACCGGGATACTCCGAAATACGAGGACATCATCAGAGAGCTTCCCTGCCGGGTAATCACATACAGCCTGAAGGGCGATTCCGATTACACTGCCGATCACATAGAATATGACAATTTCGGACATGCCTCCTTTACGGTAAATAACCATGGACAGCCTGAAGGCGCTTACACCCTGAAGGTTCCGGGCATTCACAATGTTTCAAATGCGCTGGCCTCCATTGCGGTAGGAGAGCTGCTGGGACTTTCACAGGAAACGATCCGGGCGGGACTGGAAAGCTTTACCGGTACGGACCGCCGTTTCCAGCATAAGGGCGAGGTCGGCGGCGTAACTGTTATCGACGATTACGCCCACCATCCTACAGAAATCGCCGCCACTCTCCATGCTGCCAGAAATTATCCTCATAAAAGGATCTGGTGTGTTTTTCAGCCTCATACATACACCAGAACCAAGGCGCTTATGGCAGAATTCGCCGAAGCCCTTTCCCTTGCGGACAGAGTCGTCCTTGCGGACATTTACGCGGCCAGAGAGACCGATAACCTTGGTATTTCTTCAAAGGACCTGCGCGATCTGGTCGCGGGGCATGGAACCCCCTGTGAGTATTATCCCACCTTTGATGAAATTGAAAATTTTTTACTGGAAAATTGTACACAGGGTGACCTGTTGATAACTATGGGTGCCGGAGACGTTGTAAATATTGGAGAATACCTCCTCGGGAAATAGTTATCCACATTATCCACATGCTTATACACATTTTAGTGCGGATAGGCGTGTGGATTTTTTTATTACTTATCCACTTGACATAATTCTACGGCGGTTTTTTTCTTTTTTCACGATTTCCCAACAAAAAACGATATCGCTTTAGTTGCCTATTCATTATGGGATTTTTTTATCCACATTATCCACATCATCCACATTTTTCGGTTCTCTGACCGCTCCAAAAAAAAGCCTATTCTCATTTGAAAAACCCTGTGTTATAATAGGGACACGTTCAAAAGGGGGAACGTAATGGGGAGAAATATCCGGTTCTTTTTTTAGTGAGGTATAGTTTATGATCACCCTGCAGAATCCCTCCCGTACGGAGGTCACTTTATTATCCAACACATTCATCGATCAGTACATGCCTGAGGCTAACGGCGAATTTGTAAAAGTATACATATACCTTCTTCGGATTATGTCAGACCCCGCCATATCCTTTGAATTGGAAAAAATGGCGGACAGTCTTCTCTGTACAGAGAAGGATATTTTGCGTGCATTAAAATACTGGGCCAAGGTCAATCTCCTTTCCCTGGAATTTACCTCCGGTAAAAAGCTCAGCGGCATCACCCTGAACTCACCGCCGAAAAAACAGATATCTGCAGCCGAAAAGGAAGCCGCGCCCGAATCCCCTGTTTCTGTTCCGCCCACGCCCGGCCATGCCGGAAAGGCCGGAGCCCTTACTCCGGATCGGATAAAGGAATTAAAGCAAAACGACGAGATCGTTCAGCTTTTATACATTGCCGAGCAATATCTGGGTAAGACCCTCACTTCCACCGAAATGCAGAAAATTCTCTATTTTTATGATGAATTAAAATTTTCTCCGGATCTCATTGAGTATCTGATTGAATATTGCGTCAGCCGCAGCCATAAAAGTATCCGTTATATTGAAACCGTCGCTCTGGCCTGGGCCCGGGACGGTATTACCTCCGTGCAGGATGCAAAAACCGTTTCCTCACGCTATGCGAAGGATTACTTTACCATTTTAAAATCACTGGGAATTTCCAACCGCAATCCCGTGGAGACAGAAACCGCCCTTATGGATAATTGGCTGGATAATTACGGATTTTCTATGGAAATCATTCAGGAGGCCTGCAGCCGTACGGTATTACAGACCGGGCAGCCCAGCTTCCAATATACGGATAAGATCCTCAGTGACTGGAAAAAGAAAAATGTTCATACCCTTGCGGACATTCAGGCTCTGGATGCGCAGCATAAAAAGCGCAGGCAGGAAAAACCCATTTCCAGGTCTGTTCCCGCGCCCAACCGCTTCAATAACTTCCAGCAGCGAGAATATGATTTTGAGGAATACGAAAAGCGGCTGCTGAATCAATAGTATTACAGAGAAAAAGGAGAGCACCGTGCCCTTACAGAATTATCAATATGATATCATTATGCGCGAATACAGCCGCCGTCAGGCCGAAAACCGGCGGATCCTGGAGGAACACCGCAGGGAAGCCTGCACAAAGCTTCCCCGCCTGCAGGAGATCGACAGCGAGATAGCCGCTGTCAGCGCGGACAAAGCACGGGCATTGCTGAACGGCCAGGAGGCCGATCTGGATAAGCTGAAAAACGCGGTCTCCGCGCTCTCCCGCGAACGGGCGGCTCTTCTTACGGAAAACGGCTATCCGGCCGATTATCTGGAGCTTGCCTATACCTGTCCGAAATGTGAAGACACCGGCTACGTGAACGGGAAAAAATGCAGCTGCTTTAAACGTGCAGAATTGGAGCTTCTCTACACACAATCCAATCTTTCCGAAATCCTGGATAAAGAAAATTTTGAGCACTTTTCTTTTGATTATTATTCTGATACAATAAGGAACGAAGCTACCGGACTTACGGAAAAAGAAACCGCCAGGCAGGCTTATGACCTGGCGCTGGATTTTGTAAAAACCTTTGATTCCCGGTTCCAGAACCTGTTTTTATATGGAAATACCGGCGTAGGCAAAACATTTTTATCCCACTGCATCGCCCGTGAACTTTTGTCCAGCACTCACTGCGTTCTATATTTTTCTGCGTTTGACCTCTTTGATGAGATGGCTCAGTCCAGATTCACCAGAAAGCCGGACGATACGGACAGCGAAAACATGATTTTTGACTGTGATCTTCTTATCATCGACGATCTGGGGACGGAGCTTACCAATAGTTTAGTAGCGTCCCACTTGTTTTTGTGCATTAACGAACGAATTGCGCGGCGAAAATCCACTATTATTTCCACAAATCTGGAACTGGGCGCTTTTTCAGACACCTATTCCGAACGAACCTTTTCGCGCATTGCAGGCAACTACCACATCGTAAAGCTGATTGGCAGAGATATCCGGATTCAGAAAATTTTTTTAGGAGGAAAATAAACCATGGCGACCTTAAGCACAAAAGACCTGGCAGCTCTTCCCGTAGGCAGGCTGGGCCTGATCCCTCTGGACAGCTGTCAGGATCTGGGAGCCAGAGTAAATGACTGGCTGGTAAAATGGAGAAATGAACGAAATACCGGAGGAATGGACTCCTTTGCATTTGAAGGCTATCGAAGGGACTCCTACACGATCAGCGTACAGACACCACGATTCGGTTCAGGCGAGGGAAAGTGCGTTGTCGGCGAATCTGTCAGGGGTGACGATATTTATCTGATGCTGGACGTATGCAACTACAGTCTCACTTACCGCATCGCAAAATATACCAATCTCATGTCTCCCGATGATCATTTTCAGGATTTGAAGAGGGTGATCGGCGCCATCGGCGGAAAGGCCAGAAGGATCAATGTTATTATGCCTTACCTCTATGAAAGCCGACAGAGTAAACGCATCGGCAGAGAATCTCTGGACTGTGCCACCGCGCTTCAGGAGCTGATCTCTATGGGCGTGGAAAACATCATCACCTTCGATGCGCATGACACCAGAGTCCAGAATGCCACGCCGCTGCACGGCTTCGAATCTGTCCGGACGTCCTACCAGTTTATGAAAACCCTTCTGAACCATGAAAAGGGCCTGCACATTGATAATGAGCATTTTATGATTATCAGCCCGGATGAAGGCAGTATGGGCCGCGCCATTTATCTGGCAAATATTCTGGGCGTTGACATGGGTATGTACTATAAACGTCTGGATTATTCCAAAACGGTCAAGGGCCGTCACCCTGTAGCCGCATATGAATTTCTTGGTCCCAGGCTGGAAGGCAAGGATCTGATCCTGGTGGACGATATGATCTCCTCCGGAGATACGGTTCTGGAGATTGCGGCATTACTGAAGGGCAGAGGCGCCGGAAGAATATATATCTGCTCCACCTTCGGTCTTTTTACCGATGGACTTGATAAATTTGACAAAGCTCACAAATCCGGCGTATTTGACAAGCTGATCACTACCAATCTGGTATATCAGACGCCGGAGCTTTTGTCAAAATCATACTATCTGAACTGTGACATGAGCAAATACATCGCCCTGATCATAGACACACTGAATCATGATCTGTCTGTCAGCCATCTTTTAAATCCGGTGGACAGAATTAAAAAATGCGTCAATGACTATATGCGGCAGTATGAAAAAAAGGCTCCTGCAAAGGCTGCAAAAGCCGTATCTTCAAATACCGCAGTTTCTGAAAAACCGGCTAAATCAAAAAGCGTAAAATCAAAAGCCGCTTCAAGGAAATAATTTCAGGATTAATGGGAGCCTCCTATACGGAAGGCTCCCATTAATGTATGTCCTTTTACAGGGACAGGAGCTTATAATCCAGTCCCTCCCTCTCCAAAATCTCCATTTCCCGTCTGTGGCATGTGCTGATGATCACCTGGCGGTTCTGGCTGTGAAGCCACGTGAGTACCGCCGCCAGCCTGTCCTCGTCATACATGCCGAATACGTCATCCAGGATCACCGGAAATACCTCGCCCCCGCAAAGCAGCTCTCCCGCCGCCATGCGAAGAGCAAAATAGATCTGTTCCATGGTTCCCCGGCTCAGGCTCTCCAGCGGAACTGTTCGCTCCGCTGTATTGACCGTCATATGAAAATCCACATCCATAAGAACCTCCGTATATTTTCCCCCGGTAATCTCGTTCAGAATCCGCGATGTCCGAAGGCGCAGGCCCTCCCCCACTCTGGTATGGATATCCCCGGACAGGCCTTCGATCGTCTCCATGGCAAGATTCAGGGACTCTACCTCCAACTCCTCCTGCAGGGGAATTTCTCCGGCCATTTTCATCTCCTGCAATTCCGCCTGTAAGTTATAATAATCCGTAGCTTTTTCCTGATATGCCTCATCAAGGGACTCTCTGTTCCAACGGTACTTTTCCTGTTTTTCCTTCCATTTGGCTTTTAATCTCCGAACTTTGCCGAGCTCTGCGGACTTTTTTTTCAGATAAAGCCCTTCCAGGCCGCATAGCAGAACGCCCGCCGCAGGCACAAGTACCCGGGGCAGCCATCCTTCCGCCAGACTGCTCACTGCGAAAAATCCCAGCGCTGCTGTCGCAGCCGTAACCGCCATAAGGATGCATGAAAGTATTTTTTTCTTATTTATACGTTCCATCCTCTGTTCCAGATAAGACGCCCTGGTTTCACCATCCGCCAGATGAAGCTTTTCAGCCTTCCGCTCCTCCTGGCTCCGTTTATCCTTCAGCTTCTCCATTTCTCCTTGAATATAATTCATATTGGAAAAAAGCTCCTCCATGGCCTCCTTCGTCTCCCTGCGCTGACGGTCCGCCTGTACCTGATAACCTTTACGGCACATTTTCAGCATCTGCATGGTACGCCCCAGATCCACGGAGCTGTCCCCTGTGCCCTGATAGCTGGCCATATAATTCTGCAGCTCCCGGACCAGATCCTGGCCGGTGACACTTTTCAGCTGGGCCACCGAAACCGTGTTTTCATAGACCGCCTCGCTGATTCCTCCCAGCACAGCCTCCAGATCGCCCTTCGACACATCCAGAAGCTCCCCGTCATCCTCGCACAAAAGCTCCTCCACCGGATTCACCCGATGAAAATTTCTGGTAAGCCTGAATCTTTTTCCTCCGTTTTCAAACCACAGGATGCCGCCGTAATCCATCGGATTCTCCCATGGCTCATATGTGGAATAGACATCGTTCTTCGCGCCTCTTCCCCGCATTCTCTGCATCCCGTAGAGCATACTCCGAAGGAAGGTATGCACCGTGGTTTTTCCGCTCTCATTTTCTCCATAAAGCACATTGATACCTGGGGACAGCTCAAGAGTCCGCTGGTGAATTTTTCCAAAATTTTTAATTGTTAATCTTCTGATGATCATTTGCTTTTCCTGCTATCTGCTGGTCTCCAGCAATGCCTGCAGCCCATGATAAAGGGCCTTTTCTTCCACTGCCGTACATGTTTTCTCCGTAAAGTAACGGATATAATCCCCGATCAGAGTACCTTCATAGCGTTTCAAAAGCGCTTCCAGATCGTATCCCGGCCTGGAGTCGTCCTGGATCTCGATCACATTCCCCAGCGCTTTAAGCTTCTCCGGAAGAAGCAGAAAGTCCGGGGCGCAAATCCCATTCAAAACCACTCTGTAAATATTCTTTACTCCTTTTTTCATAATATCCATCCGGAGCATTTCTTCCAGTCCGTACTGCGTAGTATCCTCCCTGACAGGAAGAATTATCTGCTGGTAGGAACGGCTGGCAAAGGGCACAAGCTCCGCAGTCACATTCCCGTTTTCGAAGCTGCCCGCCACATAGCCGTGAGCCCCCATATCATTTCGGTCTACAGGCTCCAGTGCGCCGGCATAGATCATGTTCTTCCGGATGCTCTGCGGCTTATGAATATGCCCCATAGCCACATAATGAAATCCCGCCCCGGCCAGGGTCTTCATATCCATGGGAATATGCTTCTCATCTCCCCCGTGGGCCAGAAGTACATGGAAACCTTCTTTTTCGATCGGACGCAGCCGGTCATAAACGGCCTCCATAATTTCACGGTGATGATAACTCATGCCATAGACATATACGTCCAAATTACCCGCCTTTACGCAGGTGAGCTTTTCCTCTCTGAAAAACATCACATTGGATGACCAGGAAAAATTCTCATAAAAGGATCCCTTTTTTATATAATCATGATTTCCGGCCATAAGAAACACCTTCGTGTCCGGGATCGTGGAAAAGAGATAATTCACTTCCCTGATCTCCCGAAGAAGCGGCTGGCGGTGAAACAGATCTCCGGCAATAAACAACAAATCCACCGGATCCCTGCGGATGGCCGCAATTACCCGGCGGAAAGTCTCCCAGATTTCTTCCTCCCGCTGGCTGCTCCATGGAAAACCCCGGTCAGGGGCCGCCCCTAAATGCACATCTGCAAGATGGATAAATCTTATCATTCTTATAACTCCTTATAAATCACAGTTCTTCACTGTTCTCGGGAAAGGAACAACATCCCGGATATTTCCCATACCCGTAAGATACATTACACAGCGCTCGAATCCAAGGCCAAATCCGGAGTGGCGTGTGGAACCGTATTTGCGAAGATCCATGTAAAAACCATAGTCCTCCGGCTTCAGTCCCAGCTCGTCCATACGGCTTTTCAATTTCCCGTAATCGTCCTCTCTCTGGCTTCCTCCGATGATCTCACCGATTCCCGGAACAAGACAATCCATAGCTGCAACAGTCTTTTCGTCCTCGTTCTGCTTCATATAGAAAGCCTTGATCTCCTTCGGATAGTCTGTGACAAATACCGGTTTCTTAAAAATCTGCTCTGTCAGATAGCGCTCATGCTCCGTCTGAAGATCACAGCCCCAGAAAACCTTGTAATCAAACTTATCATTATTCTTTTCCAGAAGCTCGATCGCCTCCGTATAGGTCACATGTCCGAACTGGCTGTTCAGCACATTATTTAATCTGTCCAGCAGGCCCCTGTCCACAAAGGAATTAAAGAAATTCATTTCCTCCGGCGCATTTTCCAGTACATAGCGGATCACATATTTCAGCATAGCCTCAGCCAGATCCATATTATCATTCAGGTCGGCAAAAGCACATTCCGGCTCGATCATCCAGAATTCCGCCGCATGCCGCGTCGTATTGGAATTCTCCGCACGGAAGGTAGGCCCAAATGTATACACATCACGGAAAGCCTGGGCAAAAGTCTCTGCATTCAGCTGGCCGCTCACGGTAAGGTTCGTCTCTTTTCCAAAGAAATCCTGGCTGTAATCCACGGTTCCATCCTGATTCAGAGGCGGATTTTTCAGATCCAGAGTCGTCACCTGGAACATCTCACCCGCGCCCTCACAGTCACTGCCTGTGATCAGAGGCGTATGCACATAAACAAAGCCTCTTTCCTGGAAAAACCGGTGAATGGCATATGCACAGAGCGAACGTACCCGGAACACTGCCTGGAAGGTATTTGTCCGGGGGCGAAGGTGTGTCATGGTGCGCAAAAATTCCATGCTGTGACGCTTTTTCTGCAGGGGATAATCCGACGCGGAATTTCCCTCCACCATAACCTCCGAAGCCTGAATCTCGAAAGGCTGCTTTGCCTGGGGTGTAGCTACCAGCGTGCCTTTAACAACAATGGCTGCGCCCACATTCAGCCTGCTGATATCTGCAAAATTCTCCATCGTATCGTGATATACCACCTGAAGAGTCTCAAAGAAGGAACCATCATGCAGCACAATAAATCCGAATGTTCTGGAATCCCGCACGCTGCGGATCCAGCCG
The DNA here is from genome assembly GCA_964528895.1 of uncultured Blautia sp. Classification (GTDB taxonomy): domain Bacteria; phylum Bacillota; class Clostridia; order Lachnospirales; family Lachnospiraceae; genus Blautia_A. The sequence goes on from CAZGTY010000043.1 coordinate 9,137, forward strand.
CCTACGGAAATCTCCTGATCGATAAATTTTCCCCGGTTTCTGTAAATCTCTTTTACTGTAGTAAGTTTCATAATCTATTCCTCTTTCTGATAAAAATTAACCCTCAGACTGCGCCCCGCACAGCTCCATTAACCAAATGAGGCGAAGCGGATCAAAAATCCGTTTCGCCCTTTAGTATAGACCATTCCTTTACTTCACGCAAGGCTTAGTTGCAGCCATACATAATATAAAGACTCCGAAGAGCATAATCCAGGATACGTTTATATGTCTTCGTGCTGTAATGAACGCCGTCATCCACTCCGGTGTCTATACCATATCCCCGGTCCGTACCATATCCGTTACGCAGCAGATAGCTGTAACTGTCAATATACGTATATACGCCGCTATTGCACACTTCATTTTGTATAACGGAATTAAAATTGATCACATTCGTCTCCGTTATTCCCGCATCATGTCCATATGCCTTTGAATTTTTGGAGTTGACCGGATTCACGGACATATAGTAGAGATCACAGCCCATTTCTTTCAGTTCAGCTCCGATCTGATTCATAAATGTCACATATCCGGACAGATTCTGCAGATCATTAACGCCATGATTAAAAATCACTGCGGTTCTTCCGTCAATCATATTTTTCAACGTGGAATAAGCAGTAGTTTTAAGCCAGCTTAATCCGCTGCCGGATTTACACAAAAATTCTATACCGTCCAGGCTGTCTATTCCATACTGGTTCTGAAGAAGCAGCTGAGTATGGTACAGCCGCGAATCTCCCACCATAATGATCTTATCATATTTCCCTGAATCTCCCAGCAGTACGCCATGCCATCGCATCAGATCTTCCTTTGAAAGATTCTCCTCATAGCACCGTTCAAAAACCACCGCGTAAAGCTTCAGTGATTTCGCAATAGTGATATACTCACCTGCCTGATATTCCGCATTTGTACGTTTATTCTTAGAGACGGACCATCCCATCATTGTCTTTCCCGCCGCATTTGTCAACGTGGGGAGACACACCTTCTGCCCCTTCTGTACCGTTATGGAGCAATAGGCGCTGGTACCCGCGCTATTATAAAGGGTCAGTGTAGTTCCCTTTTTCTGTACGGCATAAAACGACCAGTCTCTTCCCGGGCAGATTGTCAATCCCTCCGCAAATTTTGCCACCGTGCTGTTCTTCACGGCAGCCCAGCCAAGATTTTCATATCCCGCACGGGCAGGCACTGACGGAAGCTTCGCGGTCGTCCCCTCTTCCATTACCATCGTAAGCTTTTTATAGGTACTGTCCGTAGTACCGTCCCCATAATAAAAGGACATCGTATTATATTTGCTTTTACGGCGCACCACATAAAAATTAATATTTTTCGTCACCTTTATTGTTGTACCGGGTTTATAGAGAGGCGTCGTTTTTCCCTTGGACGTCGTCCAGCCCAGTCCCTGATATCCGGCAATTTTCGGGACTTCCGGAATTGTAAACGTCCCATTCTTAACCACAGTCGCATTTAACGCGGCATACCCCTTAGCCGTACTGGTCCCGCTGTTATTATTGAAAGTTATTTTATAGGTTACCGCTGCCTGCACCTTCACGGGCCTGCCCGCACTCACTCCCAGAAAAAGCGCCAGAAGCACAACCAAATAGCTTAATTTGAGCAATCCGCTTCTATTCATTTTATTCATTCCCTTATTTAAATCGCACAAGTTTTCTGTCATCTTACTCAGTATAATAGATGAGCGCAAAACTTGCAACTCTGTTTTTAAAATTCTGTAATAGTATTTACATCTGTTATTTACACTTTTTTAAAATATGCCTTTATCCGCATCAAAGCGTCCGAATAAACCTCATGAAAGCTTCTCTTCCCTCCTGCGTGCATTTATAAACGCCGGCATCCTCCAACACATGTATAAATACAATACCTACCTCCTTCCGGAGGATTTCGTGAATATTCTCTTTACTGATATGGTCATACTTCGGTAAAAATTCTTTCACCCAGGCCCCATGCTTCTCTATTTTTTCATTGGAAAAAACGTCCTTTCCTTCCAGGATGTACTCCTCCAAAAGCTCCAGTTCCTCCTTCAGGCGGGCAGGAAGAACTGCCAGGCCCATAACCTCGATCAGACCGATATTCTCCTTTTTAATATGATGATACTGTTCATGAGGGTGATAAACCCCCAGCGGATGCTCCTCCGTGGTAATATTATTTCGAAGAGCCAGATCCAGTTCAAATACGTCATCCTTTTTCCGTGCGATCGGCGTAATGGTATTATGAGGCTCTCCACCCGTCTTCGCAAAAACAAAGGCGGCCTCATCCGTATACCCCCGCCACTGCTCCAGCACATGGGAAGCCAGATCCACCAGACGCTTTTCGTCCTTATGACGGATACGCAGCACGGACAAAGGCCATTTCACTATTCCCGCCTCCACATCCTCGTAACCCGGAATTGTCACATGCTTTTCAATAGGCGCCTTTGCCATGGCAAAGGTATAATGTCCTCCCTGAAAGTGATCATGGCTGAGAATGGAGCCGCCCACAATAGGCAGATCCGCATTAGATCCCAGGAAATAATGAGGAAACAGCTTTACAAAGTCAAACAGCTTCACAAAGGTATTCCGCTCTATCTTCATAGGCGTGTGCCGGCTGTTGAACACAATACAGTGCTCATTATAATACACATAGGGAGAATACTGGAAGCCCCACGGACTGTCATTCACTGTAATCGGAATGATCCTGTGATTCTCTCTGGCCGGATGATTTACCCGGCCTGCATATCCCTCATTCTCCGGGCACAGCAGGCACCTGGGATAACTGGAGGTTTTCGCATTCCGCGCGGCGGCAATGGCCTTGGGATCCTTCTCCGGCTTGGACAGATTGATGGTGATATCAATATCCCCATACTCGCTCTCCACCTTCCACTTCTGATCCTTCTTCACCCTGTAGCGGCGGATATAATCGCTGTCCTGGCTGAGTTTATAAAAATAATCCGTAGCCTCCTCGGCGCTTTTTCCGTATCTGGCCCAGAATTCGCGCTGTACCTGGGCCGGCCGGGGCATCAGACAGTTCATCAATCTGGTGTCAAAAAGATCACGGTAAACAATACTGTCTTCAATGAGCCCGCGCTTTACCGCCTCATCCAAAAGCTCTGCCAGAGTTTCCTCCAGATCTATGTTTTCATAAACCGCATCCGGCTGAATATATTCCTCCTCCTTAAAAACATCCAGAAGAAGGTTGATAGTATAATTTTTTTCGCACTCCGGTGTTAATCCGGTTTCAATACCATATTGAACCAGCTTTGTAATACTTTCACTTAACATGCTTGCATCCCCCCGCGTTATTTATTAAGAAAGTCTGTGTGCACCGTCGCCGATGTCCACCACATAAAACTCTGCCTCATGTCCCACTTTTTCTTTATATTTTCTGCCGATTGTTTCAATAAAGGTATCGACAGCCTCATTTTTCACAATGCTTACGGTACAGCCGCCAAAACCGCCGCCTGTGATACGGGAACCGATCACGCCTGGAAGCTCCCATGCCAGCTCTACCAGGATATCGATCTCCTCACAGGAAACCTCATAATCGTCCCGAAGAGAAACATGAGAAGCATTCATGAGTTTCCCAAATTCTTCCACCTTATTTGCCTTGAGCGCGGCCACCGCCTTCACCGTGCGCTGGTTTTCATAGACTGCATGCTTTGCGCGCTTCCGGCAGACGGGATCCTTAATAGCTTCCTTATTTGCCTCGAACTGCTCCTCTGACAGATCACCCAGAGCTTTTATATCCACGACCTTCTGGAGATCCTTAAGCGCAGCCTCGCACTCATTCCGCCTGTCATTATACGCGGAGCCTACCAGACTGTGCTTTACCTTACTGTTAGTGATGACAATCTTAGCCTCCGGAAGCTTTACGGGCGCATATTCAAAATTCAGATTACCGGTATCCAAAAAGATCGCGCAGCCCTTTTTCCCCATGGCGCTTGCAAACTGATCCATAATACCGCAGTTCATACCGTTAAAATTATTTTCGGAATACTGACCGATCAAAGCCAGATCCCGCATGGTCAGTTCTTCAATTCCGTACATATCCTTCAGCATCAGTCCGGTAAGGACCTCCAGAGAAGCGGAAGAAGAAAGACCGGAGCCATTTGGAATACTTCCATATATCAGAAAATCCACCCCGCCGGGGAAGGAATACCCCCTTTTTTCAAAGGCCCACATAACTCCCTTGGGATAATTGGTCCAGCCTGCCCTGTCTGATGGAACCAGATCGTCCAGAGAGGTTTCAATCACTCCAGGCCCGGAAAAGTTTACAGAATAAAAACGCAGCTTCCGGTCTTCACGCCTGCGGGCCAGTCCGAACGTCCCAATAGTCAGAGCGCACGGAAAAACATGGCCTCCATTATAGTCCGTATGATCGCCGATCAGATTTACACGTCCCGGTGCAAAATAGCTTCTGATATCACCTCCCGCCCCGTAGATCTCCACGAATTTTCGCATCAATTCCTTCTCCATTTTCATACTCCTTTATCATTCATAATTTATTGTTTCAAGATAACTGATAAAAATATTTCCCGCCGCCTGGAAAAGCTCTGTGCTGTCATTCATTCCATACGGCGTGGTTTCTCCGGTACCGGGATCATAGAGATATGTATTATACTCATCGTATCCCACAATCACCACACTGGTGTTGTTTCCTGTTTTTGCGATCACCGGGCGCTGCGCGCTGATACAATACAGTACACTGTCCAGACTGCAGCCGGAAAGATCGATGACCGTTCCCTCATCCCCCAGACCTTCCTGAAGCTGTGTCTTGTCCCATGTCCCCGTAAGCATAATATCCGGTACGTCCTCAATATTCATCTGATACTGTGTCTTTTTGTTGCCCCGCTCCCAGACATATTGCTGCGCGCGGTTCAACACTACGCCAGTACGTTCATCCGCCCTTTTGACAGCCTCCGCAGGCTCTTTATAGATACCGTCCAGCTTGCCTCTGGCATACACATAATAGACTTCATTTTCCGGTATCTGCGTATCCAGTGTAATGATATGCTCCTCCACACTTCGCATTTTTGCATTCAGGATCAAAGGCTCGTCCGTTCCGGGCTCCTCTTCAAAGGCAAGCCGGACGCGGGTGCCTGTTCTGTCTGAGGAGGTAAGCTCCACGGAAATCTTATTTGACGCCGCCTTCTTATTATTCATAATATTATCTTTAAGCTGAGGCACATAGGTATTGGCGCCTTTCGCGCACAGCTGAAACTCCATCTGTGTGCTTTCCACCACAACATCCGTAATATACAGGCCATCCCTATGATATTCCTTTTTGACGTTCCCGTCAAAATCCTCAATCCTCAGCGTATGGATACCTTCGACCGTGTGACCATTTTCATCGGTAAGGATATCCCCGTCCAGGATCACTCCATAAATAATATCCTCATTCATAAAGCCCAGAACGCGAAGCTGCTGTCCTGCAGCGGGTTCCATATACCGGGTTTCTCCCGTGTCAAAATCAATGGTTCTGATCTTTCCCGCATTATCCCCCTCGCGAATCAGCCATGCGGCATGCGCATTTGTCTCCGAGATCCGGAAATCATCGCCATCGATTCCCTCTTCCAGCACGTCGTAGGTTCCGCCGTCTATGTCGATCCTGTACAGTCTGCCCGCAAAAAGCAGAAACAGTTCATTATCCGGATTTACATAAGAAAGAGTTCCCAGATCCTCATTTAAAAACTGATAGGACTCCGTACTGGGAATAAACACCTTCTCCTCGATCACATTCTGGTCGCTGCTGTAATGATATACACAAACGCCGCACATGCCCTCATGGGGCCCCCGGTTCATATATCCGTAGAGAACAAAATCCACGTCTCCGTTCTCCTGCAGGCGAATGATCTTAATATCATGCTCAGTTCGTGAGTCACGGAAATCGCCGCCGCTTTCCCTCCGGAAGCTGAAAATTTTTACAGTTTTGCCGTTCTCCGGCGTATAGGACCACAGATCCCCCTCCTGTACAAAAGCGATCTGACTGTTATCCTCATTTGTAACATAGTTTACATTCCTGTCCCGGATGCCAAGAAGCAGGCCCTCATCCGAGATCACCGGAAGCTCCGGATCAAATATCTGTCCTGCGGAACGCTCAAAATCCAGAAGGCGGATCCGATCCTCCGAATAACGCATCCGGTAAAAATCCGTCACATTATAATATTCCGTATTTCCTTCTTCATCCTTGGCGAAGATTTCATAATCCAGAGTAATACTGGCCGTAGTTTCATTGATATCCCTTATTACGGGAATTCCCTTTTTACTGATCTGAGGCTTCAGATTACCCCAGCTGATATTGGACAGGCTGGAGGTAATGCTGATATTGGCAAAATTTGTTCCCACACTGTCCCCCTGCTCCAGATATGCCGCCAGATTGTCCGCGGCGGATTTATCCATACAGGCCTCGGAAAAGGTATTTACAAACTCTATATAGTACTCCGTATTCAGCTTGGATCTGGAAACCACCCTCGTATAGTAATAAATCTCGCCGACATCCGTATCCAGTGTGATCTGCATAGAATACTCCTGATTCAAAAGCAAGTTGCTTCCGATCTCTACGGTAGCCGTCAGATAACTGTCCGAGACGCCAAGATTTTTTACAATTTTATTTTCAAGCACCTTACTTCCGTCTGAGGTGCGGATCTCGTAGGAGAGGCTCTTTACCTTTGCCTCATAAGGATTGATCACAAAGGAAAGCTCCTTTGTGGTATCAAGAGGGGTCAGGCATTCTCTGGTAAAATCCGTCTGCATGGGCTGCACATATCCGTACATCCTGTTTGCGGGATTTCCCCCAATATCCACCATAACCTCGGGAAGGGTGGGATTATTCATATTTGAACGATCATCCGTCGTTTCACTGTTCAAGAGGAACGTGGTCCCCGCCACGCCCAGCACAAATACGAGAAAAAGCGCTGCCGCTCTGCGCAGGATTTTCTTCATGTTTCTTATACTCCCTTCTTATCTGGGCGCATCTGCCTCCGGAAACAGCAATTTCCCCAGAATTGGCGATAAACGAAGCGCTTTCATATCCACAGACCGAACCCCTTCATAATCTGCGATATCTCCCTGATAAAAATGCAGTTTATCGTATCCATATTCTCCGGCGAGCTGACTGCACCGGCTTTATCATAATTCCTGTGAAGGACCCCCCGGCCGCTTAATACGGCCTGGAGCAGCCCTTCATGAAACTGTTTCTCTAAAAAACATGCAGTTCTTTCATGACAACTCTATTATATAAGCTTTTTCCAAACTTGTATACCCTGTTTGCGTATAATTCATCGCCAGCGGCCGCATCTGTGCCGTCTGCACCTGCGCCTGGAGATTTCCTGATAAAGCAGCACCTGGACCAGATCATCCAGAAAACCGTCCGGGATCTCCTGGGCTGTCATTTCCGGTTCCACGCTGCCGCGGATGCTTTTGCAGAGATGATAAAGCATAAACTTATCCGGATATTCATCGTAAAGACGGCTTCCTTCATAATCCAAACGCTCACACTCCTCTTCCACCCGCTCCTGAATTTTGCGGGCAGTGTCCGGATAATAGGATTTCATCAATGCAAACTCTTCCTCCTGTATTTTTTCCCCAGCATAAAGCATAGGATTTGCACAGGCTGCGTAAAAGGGATAATATTTATCATAATACATAGGCAGATTCCGCATTCCTTCCAAAATCATCTATTTCAGTATATGCGGAAAAGGGCTGTTCTGACAGGAATATCTATCCCGCCAAAGCCCTCTCAGCCCGTCCGGAGCCTCAGCCCTGAAGCTTCTCCAGCATACGGCAGGTGAGCTGTACGCTGTGTTTGATCGCCTGTGCCTCAAAAGCCGGGTAATCCACCTGCGCACTCCCGTCCGCCTTGTCGGAGATCGCACGGATGATCAAAAAAGGCACACCATTTAAATATGCAGCCTGACCGATGGCCGCCCCCTCCATTTCCACGGCATAGGCTCCGAACTCCTTTACGATCCGATCCTTTACAGACTGATCGGCGATAAACTGATCCCCCGAGGCGATCCTGCCCTCGAATACCTGGATCTCCGGATTTACCTCACGGCAAGCCTGTATGGCCAGGCTTCTGAGGGCGTCATCCGCCCGGAAGGAAAATTCCTCCATCTGGGGGATCTGTCCCTTGGGATATCCAAATCCCACAGCATCCATATCATGATGCACAACATCCGTGGACAATACAATATCTCCAATATTAATGTCATTATTCAGGCTGCCGGCAATTCCCGTGTTGATAATCACCTCCACCCGGAAGGTATCCGCCAGGATCTGCGCACAGATACCGGCGTTGACTTTTCCTATACCGGAGCGCACCACAACTGCTTTTTTATCCCCAATGAAGCCTTCGCAGAATTCCATGGAAGCCTTGCGTGTAATCTTTACATTTTTCATCTTGTCCTTCAGTTCGGTGACCTCTGCCTCCATGGCTCCGATAATTCCAATACAACGCATAATTAATTCGCACCTTTCTTTATGTTTCTTTATGTTTCTTTATGTTTTTTTATCATAATATGATTTACCCGTCAAAAGCTGATTTCCGGATTGTTCCGCGCTTCGCCCCCAACGCATAAGCAACCACTTCAAAACCTTCGGTTTTTCAGTGTTCG
>CAZGTY010000044.1:0-17472 GCA_964528895.1 uncultured Blautia sp.
TGTTTTAAAACGACTCTGTCCCCTAATGGTTTTAACTTCATATTTTGCCTTCCTTTCTGTCTTGTCAGCACTCATTTCTTGTGAGTGCCAAGATGGGACCAAAAAAATTTTGCTTCGATGGAAGCACTATTTTTAAACTGTTTAATTTTAAAGCATTATGCATCTTTTAATTGACTTTGTCAATAGGTTTTATACTTTTTTTATATTTTGATGTTGGGGCAAAAGGTATTTTGTCATCTTTGATACCGGTTCTCATCCTCATAATAGCTTTGAAATCATCTCCCGGTACTTTTTGGGAGTCATCCCCTTCAGTTTTTTAAATATCCGGGTGAAATAGTTGATATCATGGAAACCGCAGGAAGAGGAAATCGTCTGTATCTGCAGGTTTGTCGCGTTGAGCAGCAGAATCGCGTGGTCGATGCGCTTCTGGTTTACATAATCCGTCAAAGTCATTCCCACTTCCTTTTTAAAAAGGGTGGAAAGATACCCTGCGCTGATGTTGAACTTCTCCGAAAGATTTTGCAGGCTCAGGTCGCCGGTGAGGTCAATACTGATCTGGTTCAGCGTTCTCTGGATGGCGGGGGAATACCCTTTAACAGAATAATTTCTTACAAGCAGGCAATACTTGTAGAGCATTTCCCGTTCCAGAGAATGCTCCTCTACAGAAGTAAGCGTCTCAATCTTCTGGGCAAATCTGGAAGAAAGTTCATCCAGATACACCGGATGAACCGCGCCCTGCTCTGCTGCTTTTCGCAGAAGCGTATTAAATATGACCATATAATTCTTGTAATCCCGCAGGGTGTTTGTCAGGCGCGGAATGAGCCGTATCCCGTCGCCACAGGAAAGCAGTTGGTCAACCATGTTATAATTCCCCTGGCTTACCGCCTGCATACAACGATTTTCAAACTGATATTTTTCTTCGATTGCCTTTGTGGCGACCGGCATCAGTCCGACCTGCGCCGGACTGGTAATATAATTCTCCGGCGAGGAAACCTTCTGGATGTCCCCCTGGACATGGACCGTACTGTAATTAGCGCTCCCCTGGTAAATCATTTCCGCAAGAGTTCCGATCATGTTTCGAAATTGCGCTTCTGAATGAATAAACGTAATATTGTAATAATAATTTTTCAGCAATGGGAGCAGATTCGACGGAATATCAAGCTTTTCCAGCAGTTCCAGGTAATTCTTCCGGTTGATATCCACAAAGGTAAACGGGCCCGCGATAAAGAACTGCTTCTCCTCAGGAACCGGAAGCTGCATGCATACATAGCTGCAATAATATTTATCCGTATAATAATAAAGAGTTCGTTCTTTACATACCTTCACAAAATGAGCAAAAAGATCTTCTTTGTCAAAGCCGGCGAATAAACTTTCGCGCAGCCCAAAATCTATGGTTGGCAGATCCGTAAACGGTTCTTTATATATAATCGTAGGAATATGGCTGTTCGCCAGAATCTTCCTGGCAAAAGTAAGTACGCTGTCATAATACATATTTTTCACCCTGTTTCTCCCGCCGCCGCAGATCTAAAGCTGATTCCCGGAATTAAACCATACTATTTTATACTATTATCATACAATTTTTATTTAATTTCAAGTTCTTATGAAAATAATACTAAAAATCGTGAAAATCGTATTCACTATGGATGCGGGCAGAATGTTAAAGTATAATCATCCGATTAGAAGAAAAGGAGGTAACCAAAAATGAGAACTGGACAAATGCTGTATCCCAGGAATACTGCTTCGCGCAGGGCTGTCAGCATGGACGGAATGTGGAAATTCCGTATTGACTGGAATCAGCGGGGATATGAAGAGGGATGGAAGGACGGAATTCCCGAACCGGATCTGATCCCGGTACCGGCCAGCTTCCAGGATTTTTATACGGAAAAGGATATCCGGGAGTTTACAGGCGACGTCTGGTATGAGACAGACTTCTTTGTACCGGGGGAATGGGAAGGAAAGGAAGTAGCCGTCCGGTTTGGCTGTGCGACCCATCGGGCGGAAGTGTATGTAAACGGCATCCGGGTCGTATCCCATGAAGGCGGCTTTCTTCCGTTTTCCGCAATCGTGACGGATATCGTGAGATACAACGCCATGAATAAAGTGGCTGTCCTCGTCAACAACGAGCTGAATGTTACGAGCATCCCCTGTGGGGAAACTGCCGTCTTAGGCAACGGGAAGAAAATATCGAAGCCCTATTTTGATTTTTATAATTACTCGGGACTGCAGCGCCCGGTAAAGCTGGTGGCGTATCCCAAGGAGCACATTGAGGATTTTTCGGTCGTCCATGCATTTGACGGGGAAGACGCGGTGGTGCATTACACGGTGGAGACAACCGGCAACCATGATGTCCTGTTGGAGATTTATGATGAAGACCATCAGAAGGTGGCTTCATCCGTGGGAAAAGAAGGCTCTGCGCGCATTCAGAACGTGCATAAATGGGGCGTAGGAGACGGATATCTGTACCAGTTTGTCGTCAGGATCAAAAACGAAGAAGAGCTGATCGACGAGTACGTCGATGAGATCGGTATCCGGACAGTGGAAGTCCGGGGAACGGATATCCTGCTGAATGGGGAAAAGGTTTATCTCAAAGGCTTTGGGAAGCATGAGGACAGCGATATTGTCGGCAGAGGATTTAACATTGGCGCGATGAAACGTGATTTTGAATGTATGAAATGGATCGGGGCAAACTGTTTCCGTACCTCCCATTATCCATACAGCGAAGAAATCTATCAGATGGCCGACCGCGAAGGGATACTGGTCATCGACGAGGTGGCGGCGGTAGGTCTTTTTAAAAGCCTGATGAATTTCCTGGATGCCTCCAGCGGGAAGCAAACTTCCTTCTTCAGCGCCCCGACGGTTCCGAAGCTGCTGGAAAATCATCTTCAGTGTATCGAAGACATGATCTGCAGGGACAAAAATCATGCGTGCGTGATCGCATGGAGCCTTTTGAACGAACCGGAGACAACCACCGAATCAGCCGTACCATATTTTGAAAAGGTATTCCAGCTGGCCAGGGAACTGGATCCTCAGAAACGTCCGCGGACCTTTGCGATGGTCATGAATTCGCTGCCGGAAACCTGCAAATGCTATCAGTTCAGCGATTTCCTGTCCTTAAACCGCTACTATGGATGGTACCAGCTGGGCGGATATGAAATTTCGGACGCGGAGGATGCTTTCCGCAGGGAGATGGATGCCTGGGCGGCGAAGGACATGAATAAGCCGCTGATCTTTACGGAGTACGGTGCGGACACGAATGCAGCGGAGCACAAGCTGCCGTCTGTAATGTGGAGCCAGGAATATCAGATCGAATATCTGGAAATGTGCCACAGAGTGTTTGATTCCTATGATTTTGTTTCCGGCGAGCTGGTATGGAATTTTGCGGATTTTCAGACAACCGAAGGTATTATGCGGATGAACGGCAACAATAAGGGAATCTTTACCCGCCAGCGGCAGCCTAAGATGGCGGCATATTACTTTAAAAAACGTTGGGAAAGCCTGCCGCGGGATTATAAAAGCGGCGGAAGTGACACATGAATAATCAGTAATCAATAATCAATCAATAAAAGAAAGGAAGATACAAATGAGCAAGCAGACGAAAGTAAGACCGTTTGGCATACGGGACAAGGTAGGCTATATGTTTGGCGATTTTGGTAATGATTTTACCTTCCTGCTGTCATCCATGTTTATGCTGAAATTCTATACGGATGTGATGGGAATCGCTCCCGGCGTAGTCGGCGTGCTGATGATGGCGGCGCGTTTTGTAGATGCGGTCACGGATGTAACAATGGGGCAGATCGTAGACCGGGCGAAACCTACGAAGGACGGAAAATTCAAGCCATGGATCAAGCGCATGTGCGGCCCGGTGGCGATCGCTTCATTTTTAATCTATCAGGCTGAATTTGCCGGTATGGCCTATGGCTTTAAGGTTTTCTGGATGGTAGTGACCTATATCCTCTGGGGATCCATTTTCTACACATCCATTAATATCCCATATGGATCCATGGCATCCGCTGTTTCCGAAAAACCGGAAGACCGCTCACAGCTTTCCACATGGCGTACCATCGGTTCCACACTGGCCGGGCTTGTGATCGGCGTTGGAACACCGATGTTCGCTTATTCCGTCGTGAATGGAAATACCGTACTCTCCGGGGTAAAGATGACCGTTATCGCGGGCGTGTTTTCGGTGATGGCAATTATCTGCTATCTTCTCTGCTTTAACCTTGTGACAGAACGTATTCCGATTGAAGCGAACAACCAGAAGCTTCAGGTAGGCAAGCTGCTGAAAAGCCTGTTTACAAACAGGGCTCTTCTGGGCATCATCGTAGCTGCGATCCTGCTGCTGCTGGCGCAGCTTGGCATTACAGGAATGGCAGGTTATGTATTCCCGAATTACTATGGATCCGCCCAGGCGCAGTCCACATCCTCTCTGGCAGGAAGTATCGTGATGCTGGTGATCTGTGCGCCTCTGGCTACGAGGCTTTCCGCAAAATTCGGGAAGAAAGAGCTTTCTATCGTTTCCTGTCTGTGCGGGGCCCTGTCCTATCTGATATGCCTGTTCGTGAAACCGCAGAGTCCCTATGTATACATTGTTTTCTACGTAGTGGCCTATGCCGGACTCGGGTTTTTCAATATGGTGATCTGGGCTATGATCACAGATGTTATTGATGATGCAGAACTGAAAAACGGGGTGCGCGAGGATGGGACAATCTATTCTGTATATTCCTTTGCCAGGAAGATCGGACAGGCGTTATCCTCCGGTATGGTGGGGGGATTGCTTACCATGATCGGCTATACCCAGGAAACCGCTTTTGATCCGGACGTGACGGAGGGAATTTTCAAAATGTCCTGCTGGATACCGATCATCGGGCTGGCAGCGGTAGCGCTGGCATTGTACTTTATTTATCCGCTTGACAAAAAACGTGTGGACGCCAACAGTGCGGAGCTGGCAAGAAAACGCGAAGCATAATGCGCATAAAAGGAGGCTGTAATGTCCGGAATAATTCAAGATTTTCATAAAAACAAAGACTATTTGATCTGTGTGGATTCCGATGGCTGCGCCATGGACACCATGGATATCAAGCATATCAAATGCTTTGGCCCCTGCATGGTAGACGAGTGGGGGCTGGATGCCTGGAGGCAGCCGATTCTTGACCGCTGGAACGACATCAACCTATACACTATGACACGGGGGATCAACCGTTTCAAGGGCCTGGCAATGGCCTTAAGCGAGATCAACGGACAATACCGTCCCGTCGATGGGCTCGAAGAACTGCAAAGCTGGGCGGATACTGCGCCGGAGCTGTCCAATCAGGCCCTGAAAAAAGAAATTGAAAAGACCAAAAGCCCGATCCTGAAAAAAGCGCTGAACTGGTCCGAGGCTGTAAACAGAAAAATCCAGATGTTGGATGAAGCAGATAAACAGCCCTTTCCAGGCGTGAAGGAAGCTCTGGCTTACGCCCACCGTTTTGCGGATATCGCGATCGTTTCCTCGGCAAACCTGCAGGCAGTGCTGGATGAATGGGATATACACGGGCTTCTGGAACACACAGATCTCGTCCTGGCGCAGGATACGGGGAGCAAGGCTTACTGTATTCAGGAGCTGGTGAAAAAGGGATACGAAAAGGAAAAGGTATTAATGACTGGCGATGCGCCGGGCGATTACCGGGCGGCACAGGTGAACGGCGTTTTCTATTATCCGATTCTGGTCCGCCATGAGGCGGAATCCTGGAAGGAGTTCAAGGATACGGCTGTGGCCAGGCTGACAGGCGGTTCCTACGGCGGAACGTACCAGCAGGAAAAGGTGAACGCATTTCTGAATAATTTAAAGTAAGGAGGGACACAATTTGATTGATTTAACTGCAAATCCTTATTATCTCTCGGAGGACGACTGTAAATGGGTAAAAGAAACCATAGCGGGAATGAGCGACGAGGAAAAGGTCGGCCAGCTTTTCTTTCAGCTTACCCAGTCCATGGACGAGCCATATCTCAGGGAACTGATGGAAAAATATCATCTGGGAGGGTGCCGCTATAATGCGGCGCCCGGCAGTAAGGTACAGGAGCAGAACCGGCTTCTGCAAAAATACGCGAAAATCCCGGTATTCATTGCCTGCAACACGGAGGCAGGAGGCGACGGCGCCTGTTCGGATGGGACGCCCATCGGCTCCGGTGTAAAGATCGGAGCTACAGGGAAAACAGAATATGCATATGCATTGGGGAAAATGGCCAATGAAGAGGCTGCCGCGATCGGCTGCAATATGGCGTTTGCCCCTGTCTGTGACATCCATTATAACTGGGAAAACACGGAGATCGTCAACCGGGCGTTCGGGAATGATCCTGACCGCGTGGCAAAGATGAGCGCCGCTTATCTGAAGGGAGCGCACACGAATCCGGGGTTTGCCTGCGCGGCGAAGCACTTCCCGGGAAACGGCCAGGATTTTCGGGACGCCCATCTCTCCAATAATGTAAACAATTTTGATGTGGACGAGTGGGAGTCTACTTATGGACACGTCTACAGAGTTCTGATCGAAAACGGTCTTGACGCGGTGATGGGCGGGCACATTCTGCTCCCCAAATACGCCAGAGCAATCAATCCGAAGCTTTCGGATGACGAAATGATGCCTGCCACATTAAGCCCCGAAATCATGACGGGTCTGTTAAGAGACCGGCTTGGCTTTAACGGCATGGTGGTGACAGACGCTTCCCATATGGTCGGCATGACCGACCGGATGAAACGGTCCGAAATGCTTCCCGCTGCAATCAACGCAGGCTGCGATATGTTCCTGTTCTTCAATGACCCGGAAGAGGATTTTCATACAATGCTGGACGCTTATCAAAGCGGAGTGATCAGCGAGGAGCGGATGCAGGAAGCGCTGACACGCATACTGGGCCTGAAGGCACACCTCGGCCTTCATAAAAAGCCAAAGGAGGCGCTTGTTCCGCAGCCGGAAGCGCTGGGACAGGTACTTGGAAAAGCCGAATATAAGGAAACGGCGGCGGCGATCAGCCGGGACTGCATTACCCTCGTCAAATACAAGGATCAGAATGTTCTGCCCATGACGCCCGAACGGTACCGCAGGATCATGATCGTCCACATCAAGGGCTCCGGCGGGCCTATGGGCGAGCTGATGAAGATGGCCATCGGACCGGGAAAGGATCCGGCGGAGGCCTTAAAGAAAAAGCTGTGTGAAAAAGGGTTCGAGGCATTTATCTATGAAAGCCCGCTGGATAAGATGAAGAAACAGATCGCGGAAGGCAAAAAGCCTGACCTGAACGTATATTTCGCAGGGAAAAACGCAATCTCTGATTTTGTGAAGGACATGGATCTGGTGATCTCGCTCTGCGACGTTTCAAGCGGCAGGCCGGCGTTTGGTATGTCAAAAGGCGGCGGGGAAATCCCGTGGTATGTGTTTGAGATCCCGGTGATTGTGGTAGGCTGCGGACAGCCCACAATGCTGGCGGATATCCCGCAGGCGCGCACCTACATCAACACCTACGATACCATGGACAGCACCTTTGACGCGCTGGTCGCGGATCTCATGGAGGGACCCGGGGCATTTCGGGGAACAGATCCGATCGACAGCTTTTGCGGTTTGTTTGACACGCATATGTAAAGAAAGGAAGAAACGATCATGCAAATGACATTAAGATGGTACGGTTCCGGATTTGATACTGTTACTTTGAAGCAGATCCGGCAGATTCCGGGTGTTACCGGAGTGATTTCCACATTATATGACACCCAGCCCGGCGAGGTATGGAGCCGTGAACGGATCCGCGCGCTGAAGGATGAAATAGAGGCCGCGGGGCTTTCTCTTGCAGGCATTGAAAGCGTAAATGTTCACGACGACATCAAAACCGGAAGTGGAAACAGGGATCAGTATATTGAAAATTATATCGAGACACTGGAAAATCTGGGGAAAGAGGATATCCATCTGGTATGCTATAATTTCATGCCGGTATTTGACTGGACCAGAACAGAGCTGGCCAGAGTGCGGCCGGATGGCTCAACCGTACTGGCCTATACGCAGGAGGCGGTGGACGCCCTTGATCCCGAGAAGATGTTCGATTCCATCGCGGGCGACATGAACGGCACGGTCATGCCCGGCTGGGAGCCGGAAAGAATGGCGAAGGTAAAGGAGCTTTTCGCCCTGTATAAAGACGTGGATGAGGAAACGCTCTTTGCAAACCTTAAGTATTTCCTGGAAAAGATCATGCCCGTCTGCGACAAATACGACATCAATATGGCGATCCATCCGGACGACCCGGCATGGAGCGTGTTCGGGCTCCCGAGAATCATTACGAACAAAGAAAATATCCTTCGCATGGTGAAGATGGTGGACAATCCCCATAATGGCGTTACCTTCTGCTCCGGCTCCTACGGAACAAACCTGAATAACGACCTCCCGGATATGATCCGCTCCCTGAAAGGCAGGATCCATTTCGCACATGTAAGGAACCTGAAGTTCATCACCCCGACCAACTTTGAGGAGGCCGCGCATCTGTCATCCGACGGAACCTTCGATATGTACGAGATCATGAAGGCTCTTTATGAGATCGGATTTGACGGGCCGATCCGTCCGGATCACGGACGGATGATCTGGGATGAGGTGGCAATGCCCGGATATGGGCTATATGACAGGGCATTGGGCGCGACATACCTGAATGGCCTGTGGGAAGCAATCGATAAGGCGCACAGACAGGACACAGAAAAAAAGGAGGCTTAAAGCATGAATCCGGTAAAGGTTGATTTAAAGGATAAGGTAGTCGTAATTACAGGCGCCGGAGGCGTACTGTGCTCAAAGATGGCAGCAGCTATGGCAGAGACGGGTGCAAAGGTTGCTCTGCTCGACCTGCATGAGGAAAAAGCAGAAAAAGTTGCGGCGGAATTAAATTCCGGGGGAATGACGGCCAGAGGCTATGGCGGAAACGTCCTGGTGAAGGAGGAAATGGAAAAGGCACATGAAAGAGTCGTTTCTGATCTTGGAACCTGCGACATCCTCATCAACGGCGCCGGCGGGAATAACCCCAAAGGAAACACACAGGATGAATTTTTTAAGAAAGAACACATGGGAGAGCTGAAAACCTTCTTTGACATAGAGCCGGAGGGTGTGGAAGGGGTTTTACGCCTGAATTTTATGGGTACCTGGGTGCCGACACAGGTATTTGCCAAAGATATGATCGGGAAAAAAGGATGCAGCATTATCAATATTTCCAGCATGAACGCTTTTACGCCGCTCACCACGATTCCAGGATACAGCGGAGCAAAAGCCGCAGTATCTAATTTTACACAGTGGCTGGCTGTTTACTTTGCCAAAGAAGGGATCCGCTGTAATGCCATAGCGCCGGGGTTCTTTGTAACGAACCAGAACCGCGCGATGCTCTTCGACACGGAAGGCAGGCCGACCGCGCGGACTGAAAAAATACTGCGGAGTACGCCCATGGAACGGTTCGGGGAAGCTGAAGAGCTGATCGGAACACTGCTATATCTGGCAGACGAAACGATATCCGGATTCGTTGACGGCGTGGTAATCCCGGTGGATGGAGGATTCCAGGCATATTCAGGGGTATAGCAGGGAGGAAACAGAAAATGAAGGAATTTTTGGATGATGAGTTTCTTTTGGAAACAGAAACGGCCAGAAAGCTGTTCCATGAATATGCAGAGCCGGCGCCGATTTTTGATTTTCATAACCATCTGGACGCAAAAGAGATTTATGAGGATAAAAGATACGATAATATCGCGCAGGTATGGCTGGGCGGAGATCACTACAAATGGCGCGCCATGCGCGCGGACGGCGTAGAGGAAAACTATATTACCGGAGACGGAGACGATTATGAAAAATTCCGCCGCTGGGCGCAGACGGTTCCCGATCTGATCGGCAATCCGCTGTACCATTGGACACATATGGAGCTTCAGAGGTACTTTGATATCCATGAACCTCTTTCCGGGAAAAATGCGGAAGCGGTGTGGAACAGGACCGGAGAACTGCTCCATGGAGAGGGCTTTTCTGTGCGCGGCCTCCTTAAGAAAATGAATGTCCGGGCTCTGTGTACCACCAATGATCCGACAGAGGACTTAAAGTATCATACCGCGCTGGGGGAGGAAGGCTATGAAGTCAGCGTCCTGCCTACCTTCCGCCCGGACAGGGCGCTGGATATTGAAAAAGATGCCTTTCCGGAGTATATCAGAAAACTGGAGGAGATCTCCGGAACAGAGCTGTCCTCCTTACCGGCTTTAAAAAACGTGCTGCTGCAGAGGCTGGATTATTTCTGCTCCTGCGGCTGTCTGGTCAGCGACCACAGTCTCGGAAAGTATATCTATGAGCCTGCCACGGATGAAGAAGTCCAGGAGATATACAGGCGCAGGCTGGCGGGACAGAGACCGGACGAGTCCGAATGCAGGAAGTATCACGGACACATGCTGGTATTTCTTGGAAGGGCATACGCCGGAAAGAATCTGGTCATGCAGCTCCATATAGGGGCGATCCGGAATAACTCATCCAGAATGTTCCGGTTGCTGGGAGCGGATACAGGCTTTGACTCTGCGGATGATTTCTGCTATGCGGAGCAGCTCGGCGCTTTAATGGACGCGCTTGACGCAGACGATCTGCTGCCGAAAACGATCCTGTACAATCTGAATCCGAGGGATAACCTGATGCTTGCCGCTATGGCCGGAAATTTCCAGGGCGGAGGAATACCGGGTAAGATCCAGTTCGGGGCAGCCTGGTGGCTGTGCGATAACAGGAAGGGCATAACGGAGCAGCTGGAGGCTCTGGAGCAGGTGGGTCTTTTATCCAGATTTATCGGAATGCTTACGGACTCCAGAAGCTTCCTCTCTTTCCCGAGGCATGAATACTTCCGCCGGATCCTCTGCAATCATATGGGAAATCTGGTGGAGAATGGAGAATATCCGAACGATATAGAGTATTTGGGACGCATAGTACAGAATATCTGTTTTGAGAACGCGAGAAAATACTTTTCACTGCCAGAACAGAAATAATACGTTTACGTTATAAACGGCAATGAGAAAAAATTTACCGCATGCCCCGGCTTCAGAATTGAGGGCGATGATGTGAAGCTGAAGGAACCGGACCCTGACCGCTGTAAGAAAATGATCGATAAGGCGTCAAAGCCGGTTCCTTCTTTGCTTCTATGTACCATTTTACCGTCCTTATCAACAGATTTTATATTTTATTTAAATTCTCGGGTGAGCCGATCAGTTCCTGAATATTTCTGAAGATTTTCTCTGTTGTTTTTTGATAGGCGGCCATTTCTTCCTGAGAAATACCATTAAAGATCTGCTCCCCCAGTTCTCTTTTAATTTTTGCGATTTCCGCTATGATCAGCTCCGCCCTGTCGGTGACCAGATAATGCATATATCTTCGGTCATCCTGATCCGGTATTGCAGTAATCAGTTTCCTGCGGTATAGATAATCGATGGCTTGTGATACGTGGCCGCGGTTCAGCTTCAGTCTCCGGTAAATGTCAGTCGGCGTATTTTCATCCATACACCCTGAGAGATAATACAATACTTCAATATCTACTTTCTTTAAATTATATTCCTTTTTTATCGATGCAAAACGACTTTCCAGCAAATGCTTGAAATCCCCGCCTTTTAATGCCAGTTCTAATTGCTCGTTCACTGCGCTTGCCTGCCTTCCAATCAGAAACTTTAATTTTAAATATTTTAGCATTTAAACTTAATAATTTCAAGTACGCTTTTTATCTGCGACGATTTAATAATCCGGCACAATTATATTTCTTCCTTTTTTATTTCACGGGCCGACGCTTCGGCCGCCTCTTTGTAAAAGATATCCAACTGTCCGTGGTAGTTTTCCTTCCACGGCTTATTGCGTCCACAATAGTGCAAAATCACGGCGTTTTTCCTCACCCAGTCCACGGTCAGATCTTTTTCAAACAGAGCGTGCATCTGAAACAGCCGTTCCGTCATGTTGTAGCGAAAAGCGTCTATCACACAGATCCTGCTCCCGTAAAGCCCGCTGATAATATCCTGATCTGGCAGAATAAAGCGGTTTTTGTATTTTTCAATAAAGCGGAACACATCTTCTTCTTTTTGCTCTTTCCGCAAAAGGGACAAATTCATCAGCATGATCCCCGAATTGATATATGTTTCCTCGTCATCCATACCGAGGCGCGCTGCGTTAAACTTTTGCAGAAACGTCTGGATATGGGTGGCAGCCGCAAAATAGTAGCCCTCCATCGGCGTGTGATAAAGAGGAAGGATCGAGCCGTTGACGATCACGTCCGGATCAAGGTACAGTACGCGGTCGAGTATGTCCGGCAGATAACAGGCGGCAAAAATACGGTAATAAATTTCTTTGGGATATCGCGCAGTGGTGGGCGCCTGATCCAGATTCAGGTCCTGCGCCCTGATCGGAAGCAGCCGCCCATGACCGGCCAGAGTCCGCTCGGTCTGCGCCAGCGCGCTGCCGGGAATATCCGAATAGAGAAGATAAACGTCAAATTCACAGTCAGGGTTACAGCGGATCAATGAGAAAAGCATCACATTCAGCTGAGTCAGATAGTTCTCATCCAGCGTTACGAGAAGATTGACGGTTTCCCGGTTCATGTCGTGTCCCTTCCTCCTTTTGATTTTTTCTTCCACAACAAATATATCACAAGCATGCCCTTTCCTCTGCTCCGGCTTCATAGAACCATGATTAAAGTTCCCGCTCCGATAAGGGCACATCCGATCAATGATTTTGCAGTAAATTTCTCATGCAGAAAAAGGAATGCCATAACCAGGGTGATCACGACACTCAGCTTATCTATGGAAACTACCTTTGAAGCGTCGCCCATCTGCAATGCACGATAATAGCAAAGCCATGACGCGCCGGTAGCCAGCCCCGACAAAATCAGAAACAACCAGCTTTTTTTGCTGATCGCCGAAAGTCCGTTCTGCGCATTTGTCAAAAATACCATTCCCCAGGCCATAACTAAAACCACGACTGTCCGAATCGCGGTAGCCAGATTGGAATTAACTCCCTCAATACCCACTTTTGCCAGAATTGACGTGAGCGCCGCAAAAATTGCAGACAACAGCGCAAATATAAACCACATTTTAATACGTCTCCTTCAGACCACAGGCAAAAAACGCCCGCTGCGTGGACATCCATCCGCAAAACATTTTGTGCGGCGGAATGGCGCACGCAGCGGACGTTTGTCTGAGATTATTTGTTTACTTTCAGAAAATCTCCGCATTTTCCGTTATTTTTTTTCTCCTACAAAAAACAGTGCGACCGTACCGGGGCCCGAATGTGCGCCGATCACAGAGCCTACATAATTCATAACGACTGTCTTGATCGGATATTTTTCTTTTACCTTTTCTACCACAAACCGGGCTTCCTCCTCACAGTCCCCGTGGCTGACAAAAATCGTATCGCAGCTGTCCCCGTAGCTGCCGATCTTTTTATCCATAAGCCTTACCAGCTCCAGAAGAGCCTTTTTACGGCCCCGGACTTTTCCGATATTAATCAGTTTCCCCGCCTCATCTACATGGAGGATGGGCTTAATGTTCAATACGCCTCCCAGCACGGCAGTCGTTTTAGACACACGCCCGCCCCTGTAAAGATGGTGCAGATCATCTACCGTAAATACGTGCGTAATATGATTTTTGTTTGCCTCCACCCATGCGGCAACTGTCTCCATATCTTCTCCCGCTTCCTTTTTCTGCTGGGCAAGATATACCAGAAGCCCCTGTCCAAGAGATGCGGCCAGTGAATCGATCACAATAATAGAACGTTCGGGATACTCCTCCTTCAGCTCCTCACCGGCAATACGGCTGCTGTTGTAAGAGCCGCTCAGGCCTGAGGAAAACGCAATATGCAAAATATCCTTTCCTTCTTTTAAATATGGCTCCATCAGCTTTCGCACATTGTCCGGATTCGCCTGTGTGGTCGTCGGGAGAGCGCCTGCCCGCACACGGGCATAAAACTCCTTTTCCGTAAGAAAATTCTCTGGTGTATAATGCACTCCGTCCATTGAATACGTGAGGGACACATATCCGACGCCGTGTTCTTTATAATATGAAGCCGGAAGATCCGCACTGCTGTCCGTAGTAATCACATAATCTCTCATATTTTCCCTTCCTTATAAGTACATTGATCTGAAATTCAGATTAATGATACCATCTTTCCTGATTCCGCGCAACCAGAAAACTAATCTTTTCAGTCCTGATTGTCATCCTCAAGGACCTGCAGCGCCATCCGGAGCTGATTATCCTCATCATGAGGAATTTCATCCAGATTAAGAAGGCTTGCGTCCAGATCTACTTCCACATCCGGCTGGATTCCGATCCCCTGAATGGAGTTACCGTTGGGGGTGTAATAATTGGAGATCGTCAGCTTCACGGCGCTTCCGTCGTCCAGCGCCGTAATAGACTGCACCACACCCTTGCCGTACGTAGTCGTCCCTACAATGGCGCCGACCCCGTAATCCTGCACTGCTCCAGCAAAAATCTCCGATGCGCTGGCGCTGCCCTCATTCACAAGCACTGCCATCGGAATACTTATGGGGTTTTCGCCGTCGCACCGTATTTCCTCCCTCTCACCATATTTATCCTCCGTGTACACGATCAGGCCTTCCGGCAGGATCTCACCCAGCACATCACAGACAGAGCTTAACAGGCCGCCCGGATTATCTCTGAGATCGATGACCAGCCTTTTCATTCCCTGTTTCTCCAGATCCCCGAAGGCTTCTTTATACTGCTCATACGTAACGCCCGTAAACTGGGAAATACGAATATAACCTGCCTGATCATCCAGCATTTCCGAAAAAACAGAGGGCAGCTCCACATCTGTGATGGGTATCGTGATCTCCAGCGGCGTATCCATACCCTCCCTGTATATGGTGAGAACCGTCTCTTCCGCACTGCTGTTTTTAATCATGGCCGCCACATCTGAAAGCTCCGCATCCATCACATCCGTTCCGTCTATCTGACTGATAATATCGCCGGCTATAAGACCTGCCTGCTCCCCGGGGCCTCCTTCGTAGCACTCCGCGATCTCTACCCCTCCGCCGCGATTTTCCTGCAGCACCACTCCGATCCCCACATATGCGCCTTCCGTGGAAGTATTTTCCTCCGCGTATTCCTCTGCGGTATAATAGCGGGAATAAGGGTCGCCCAGGCCGTACAGCAGGCCGGTATACAGCCCTTCCGCCAGCTTTGCTTCATCCTTTTCGTTCAGGTACTCCTCATCTATAATATCTTCCAGATATTCCAGCTTCTGTACGTATTCCGGGTTTGAGAGAACGCCGTCATGAGAAGGGACCGCCAGATATCCCCCAAACCATCCGCCCAGGAAAACGGCCGAAGCCACTGCTGCCCCCAGAATAATTCCTCTGACAAAATCTTTATTATTCATGAATATCCTCCGCTATTGTCATCCGATCATCCGCAAAAGGCCGCCATAAACAGGCGGCCTTTTGCATCTTTATGACGGCTCTATGCAATTTATACCCTGAGATGCTTTCTGGTAGTCACAAAGCTGCCGATCAGGCCGATACCCATACCCAGCGCCACACTGATCGGAACCAGAACTTTGTAAATATTCATTACAGGAATAAACTCCACCACACCTGTCAGCACATTAAATCTGGTAAGTATATATTCCACGGTCTTACTGTATATAAAATACAGAACCACCAGCGGAATGGCTGCGCCGATGACACCCAGGACCATGCCCTCCAGGACAAAGGGTGAACGTACAAACCCATCCGTAGCGCCGATCAGCTTCATAATACCGATCTCCTCACTGCGCACGGAAATACCTACCGATACCGTATTACTGATCAGGAAAATGGAGATCAGGAGAAGTATACCGATAATTGCAACAGAAGCATAGGAAACCAGTTTATTAAAGTTTCCGAGCGTATTGGCAGCCTCCTCGGACTGATTTACCTCCCGGACATAATCCAGGCTTTCAATATAGGCTACCAGCTCAGGCTGTTTCTCGATCTCATTCATATAAACCTGATAGTTGGCGGAATTTACCAGGGGGTTGTCGTCCTTAAAGCCCTCTGCCGCCTCGGAGCCCTGAAAGTAGGTTTCCTTAAAATAGTCCCAGGCTTCCTCCGCCGATTCAAACTCTATGCGGGCCACCTCCGGACGCTGCTGAATCTTCATACCCACCTGCGCCATCTGTTCCCGTGTGGCGCCTTCCTCAAAAAATACGGTGATAGGCACCTCTTCCTCCACCTTACGGGTGATCGAGTCGATATTATTCACAATAGAAAAGAAAACTCCAAAAAGAAAAATACATGCTGCCATAGTCAGTATGGAAGCAAGGGAAAACATCCAGTTCCTCTTAATATTAATAATACCCTGCTTCAGGGTATACCAGATCGTACTAGGCCTCATGATATGCTCCTTCTTTCTCATCACTGACAATAATACCGTTCTGCATGGTTACCACCCGTTTTTTCATGGTATTCACGATTTCTTTATTATGGGTCACCACAAGAACAGTGGTCCCTCTTTCATTGATCTGCTCCATAAGCTTCATGATTTCCTCCGAAGTCCTGGGATCCAGGTTACCGGTAGGCTCATCAGCCAGCAGGATATCCGGCCGGTTTACCAGGGCCCTTGCCAGCGCTACTCTCTGCTGCTCGCCGCCGGAAAGCTCATCCGGAAATGATTTATATTTATCAGCCAGACCCACCTCCTGCAAAATCTCCGGTACACGTTTTTTTATTACACGGTTCGGTCTGCCGATAACACGCTGTGCAAAAGCGACATTCTCATATACATTCCGGTCCTTTAAAAGGCGGAAATCCTGAAATACAACTCCCAGCTTCCTGCGGTATTTTGCCACACGTCTGTGCTTCATCTTTGCCAGGCGCTCTCCGCTGACGATCATCTCGCCGGAGGTGGCGTCCAGCTCTTTCAGTAAAAGCTTAATCAACGTGGATTTTCCGGAGCCGCTGCTTCCCACCACGAAAACGAATTCACCCTTTTCCACATGTAAATTCGCATGATTTACAGCCGGCAGGCCTTTTCCGTAAGATTTACTTACATCTATCAAATCGATCATAAAGTCCTCCTCAAATTCCGCCGGCATAAAAATACTGCCGGATAACTGGCAGCATTCCCGCCGCGGCTCAACAGGCGTTAATGTTTTTGTAACATTGTTGTAACATATTTTCTATGAGAATGCAACCCCTTTTTCTCATTTCACACAAAAAACATCAATATTCCATTTCTCAGCTTCTCCAATACCTGCCAAAAAAACCGGCAAAAAACTTGAAAAAAATTTCCTTCCATCCTCTTGATTTCTGCTTCTGCAGTGCTATAATGGGTTCATGGAAGCATAGCTCAGCCGGGATGAGCGTTCGCCTCACACGCGAGAGGTCACGGGTTCGAGCCCCGTTGCTTCCATTTCTCCGGGGCATTAGCGCAGTTGGGAGCGCGCCACATTCGCATTGTGGAGGTCACGGGTTCGAATCCCGTATGTTCCATTT
>CAZGTY010000045.1:0-16112 GCA_964528895.1 uncultured Blautia sp.
CATTCTCCGTGTGCTCCATCAGTATCTTCTCCGTGTAGTTCCTCAAACGAAGGACCAGCTGACCAGCGTAATGGTCATTGCACATTTCCGGTAATCCCCAAAATCATTGCTCTTGCAGATATTATCTTTGTCTATTACCAGAAGCGGATTGTCCTCCACGGAAAACTGCTCTGCTTCTTCCACGGACCGGAAGCGTTTCACGGTTCTGTATCGCTCATCAGATCCTTCAAAATACGGGGATTCCATGGGCAGGTCGTATCGTCTGGTAAGCGCATAAGCGTAGTTCAGATACTCAAAGCCGAACTGAAATCTCAACAAATCCAGGATCCCTCCAAGGCAGGTCCTTAAGTATAGCCGGTTGCCTTCCACAAAGTTTCTTGTGATAAACACAACCTCCAGAATTCTCGTCTTCGTAATATAGAGGGCAAACTGGTAAGAGAGGATGATCCTGTGTTTAGGGGCGATCTCCTGATATTCGCAGTCATAGGCGATATTCAGGCTGGCAGTATCCTTACGCGCGGCCTGAACACTTGCCAGGCTGCTGAAAAATGTCAGCTTATTTTCGCCTGTTACAGGAATCGGCAAAGCGGGGTCGGGGTCACAAGCCAGGGTTTCGCGACCCATACCAACATCTTGGCCCCCACATAAACACTTAGTTTTTGCCGTGTTTTTTACTGGACCTTTTTGAAAGTCCGGTAAAATTCCGTCCGTATAAACCACCCGATACAGCATCTGGAAGCTGTTGTTATAATCCTGCTTTTTCGTAACGCCGGTGTTTCCTGTCCTCCACGTTGTCGCTGCAAACACTTCCTGATCAGCAGGTTTCGGAATCGGTGTATTCAGTTCTAAGGCAGCCGTACCATCGACATAAACCTGGTCTCGCAGAATTGCCTGCGATCCTGACAAGATATTGCTGTTTGTAAGCATGGAAAAAGGACACCCTCCGTTTACTTGAAACAGAGTGTGTCCTTCATATTTGTCCACACAGGTCCACCAAGGGGTACCCCTATTTGGTGTCAAATTGGTGTCATATTTAATTGAAAATCCTTGAAAGCCATGATTTTACTTGTTATTTTGGTCGATGGGCTTCATCGTGGGAAACAGCAGCACATCCCTGATCGCTGGGCTGTCCGTCAGCAGCATACACATTCTGTCGATGCCGAATCCGATGCCGCCTGTAGGGGGCATACCGATTTCCAGCGCATTCAGGAAGTCTTCGTCTGTCGTGTTAGCCTCTTCATTGCCCTGGGCCAGCTGCTCTTCCTGAGCCTTGAAGCGTTCGCGCTGGTCAATGGGATCGTTCAGCTCGGAATAGGCGTTGGCCATCTCCCAGCCGTTCATAAAGAATTCAAAACGCTCTACGTAATCCGGATTTTCCGGCTTCTTCTTGGTCAGCGGAGAAATTTCGATGGGATGATCCGTAACAAATGTGGGCTGAATCAAATGCTCCTCCGCAAACTCCTCGAAGAACAGGCTTAAGATTTCACCCTTCGCGTGACGTTCCTCATACTCCACATGGTGCTCCTTTGCCAGAGCACGGGCCTGCTCCAGAGTCTCAACCTCATTCCAGTCAACACCTGCATATTTCTTAACCGCATCCACCATGGTAATGCGCTCAAAGGGCTTACCCAGATCCATCTCCACACCATTGTATGTAATGGTGGTGGCGCCAAGAACCTCCCGGGCCACATGGCGGTACAGATTCTCCGTCAGATCCATCATTCCATTATAATCCGTATATGCCTGATAGAGCTCCATCAACGTGAACTCCGGATTATGTCTGGTGTCCAGTCCTTCATTACGGAAAACACGGCCGATCTCATAAACCTTTTCCAGGCCGCCTACGATCAGCCTCTTCAGATAAAGTTCCAGAGAAATACGAAGCTTAAAATCCTCATCCAGAGCATTAAAGTGTGTCTCAAAGGGACGCGCAGCTGCTCCGCCGGCATTCGCCACCAGCATAGGCGTCTCCACCTCTAAAAAGCCCTGCCCATTCAGATAATTTCTCACACTTGCGATAATTCTGGAGCGCTTAATAAAGGTATTTTTCACCTCGGCGTTCATAATCAGGTCCACATATCTCTGGCGGTAGCGCAGGTCTGTATTCGTCAGTCCATGGAACTTCTCAGGAAGCACCTGAAGGCTCTTTGACAGCAGAGTCACCTCAGAAGCATGAATAGAAATTTCTCCCGTCTTAGTCTTAAAAACTTCTCCCTTCACGCCGACAATATCACCCACATCCAGCTTTTTAAATGCCTTGTATGGTTCTTCTCCCAGGTTGTCTCTTGCCACATAGGACTGGATCATACCCTCCAGATCCTGCACATGGCAGAAGGAAGCCTTACCCATCACACGCTTGGACATCATTCGTCCTGCGACAGTAACAGTCTTACCTTCCAATTCCTCAAAACGATCCTTTACCTCCTGGCTGTGATGGGTCACATCGTACTTTACGATCCGGAAAGGATCGTTGCCGCTCTCCTGCAGCTCAGCCAATTTCTCGCGGCGCACCTTCAGCAACTGGTTTAAGTCCTGCTCCTGCTTCTTCTGCTCTGCCACTTTATTGCCTCCTTATATTAAATAATTCTCTGAATCTCCAGAACTTTATATTTCATAATTCCGACAGGCATCTCAACCTCCACCTCGTCGCCCACAGCGGCGCCAATCAGCGCTTTTCCCACAGGTGATTCATTGGAAATCTTACCTTCAAGGCTGTTTGCCTCTGTGGAGCCTACTATCTTAAGCTCGATATCCTCGTCAAACTCATAATCATAAACCCGGACCTTGCAGCCTACGCTGATCTTATCCAGATCCACTTCATCCTCTACAACAACCTCTGCGTTTTTCAGAATTTTTTCAATTTCTTCGATGCGTGCTTCAATGTCTCTCTGCTCATCCTTCGCAGCATCATACTCAGCGTTTTCAGAAAGATCTCCCTGCTCTCTGGCTTCTTTGATCTTTTCAGCGACTTCTTTTCTTTTTACTACCTTTAAGTCATGAAGCTCATCTTCCAGTTTCTTCAAGCCTGCATAAGTCAGTAGATTTTTTCTTTCTTCCATAATACATTACTTCCTTTCAATATCCACAATACCGCCTGATGTATCCGCATTCAGATACATCATACCTGAAAAAATGCAGAGTTATTCTAAAATATTCATAATTTCTGTATTATACCTAAAAGCAGGCTCTCTGTCAAGTAACATTTCAAGCTCCCCGTAGCTTCCAATCAGGTTTGATTCTCTGCGAAGAGCAGCGCTGTGGCGCATACCCGCCGTGTACCAGGCCACATGCTTGCGCATCTCCCTGATACCGGTATATTCTCCCTTTCGCTCGATTTGCATTCTGGCATGGCGAAGGATCATCTCCCGTATCTCCTTGAAGGAAGGACCTGGCAAAAGCTCGCCCGTCTCAAAATAATGCGCCATTTCCCGGAAAATCCACGGATTGCCCCGCACGGCTCGGCCGATCATCACGGCATCACAGCCCGTTTCTTTTATCAGGGCCTCCGCTTTCCTCGGCGAATCAACATCCCCGTTTCCGATCACAGGTATGGACACCGCCTCCTTCACTCTGCGGACGGCGTCCCAGTCTGCTTTGCCGGAATAGTACTGCTGTCTGGTCCGCCCATGGACAACAACAGCCGCAGCCCCGTTGTCCTCGGCGATCTTTGCGATTTCCGCTGCATCTACGGGATATCCCTCAAATCCGATCCTTATTTTCACAGTAACCGGCTTCTCCACTGCGCCGGAAACAGCCTTTACGATCTGTCCGATCAGCGCCGGGTCCTTTAAAAGGGCGGAGCCCTCGCCATTATTTACAACCTTCGGAACCGGGCAGCCCATGTTGATATCCAGGATGTCAAAGGGTCTGTCCTGAATATCTGCCGCCACCCTCGCCATTAGCTCCGGCTCTCTGCCGAACAGCTGCATGGAAACCG
Source organism: uncultured Blautia sp. (assembly GCA_964528895.1). Taxonomy (GTDB): domain Bacteria; phylum Bacillota; class Clostridia; order Lachnospirales; family Lachnospiraceae; genus Blautia_A. Next base: position 3,938 of record CAZGTY010000045.1, read on the forward strand.
GATGCTCTGAAGCATCGATCTCCATCAGGGCTTCCGTATTTTTATTGTGATAAGAAATAGCCTTGGCGCTGATCATTTCCATACAGATCAGCCCCGCGCCCTGCTCCTTGCAGAGCTTCCGAAAGGGCAGATCCGTCACTCCCGCCATAGGCGCCAGCACAAAGGGATTCTCCATCTGCACATTTCCTATCTTCCACCGCATTTGCATGACCTATTCCTCTTCGTCCGCTTTTCCCCGAAGCTCCCCGTCAGGCTTTTCTCCCAGGAAAAAGATCCGGTAATACATTTCCAGAGATTCCAGCAGCTCCCGCTTGTCCCGTTGAAGCTGTTTAATACGAAGAGCGCTTCCGATATCATCATAGCAGGCATCCGCATCCAACGCCTCCGTTTTAAACTGAAGATGCCCATCCTCATCAAACTCCAGCGTCAGAATCCCGCCGATCTCCTCCGTATACAGCACGCACATGACCCGGAGCTCCTGCTGTACGGATTCCGGAAGCGAACGAAAATCTTCATTATAATAGTATTTCTCCTCATAGGCACTTGCTCCGCAGAGCACAATATTGTCCTGATACATACTTACCTCCCTCTCATCCCTTCGAAAAGCCTACACATAACTGTACAGACCCCGCACGGACACCTCGCCCGCATTCACGCTGGCCACCGCGCCGCAGCTTTTTTTCACCAGCAGTTCCCCCCTGTCATCGATTCCAAGGGCAATTCCCTCATAGGGATGGTTCCCGTCCAGCACGCGCACCGGTTGATTTTTGTTTGCGAGAAACCCTTCATACTCCTCTATTAGCTGAGACAAATCTCCTGTCTCATTAAATATATCATAATTGGACTCAAAACAGGCCAGCGTCTCTGCCAGAACCTGATTCCGGTCATACTCCCTGCCTGTTTCCAGATAAAGGGAGGTGGCCTTATCCGCCAACTCCTCCGGAATACCCGTGAGATTTACATTTATTCCCGTTCCAATGACCACATAGTCGATCCGTGTACCGAAAAGACGCATCTCCGTAAGGATCCCGCAGATTTTTTTCCTGGAAAGTACCACATCGTTCGGCCATTTAATAGAGGGGGAAAGTCCCAGCCGGCTCACTGCCTGTGCCACGGAAAGCCCCATCACCAGGGTAAGCATAGAGGCATTCTCAGAGGAAAAATCGGGACGCAGCAAAATGCTGAACATCACGGAGCTTCCCTCCGGGGCAGTCCAGCTTCTCCCCAGGCGTCCCTTGCCCGCGGACTGAAATTCCGCCACTGCCACGGTCCCGTGAGGAAAATGCTGCTTCGCAAGCCGTTTGATCCACTCATTTGTGGAATCCGTCTCCCCAGCAAAATGGACGGTTTTGCCCGCCCATTTCGTATGTATTGCATTTGAAATTGTAATTTCATTAAACTCTGTCATTTTACCTCCGGCTCTCCTAATGTAGCTGCCATTACCGCTTTAATCGTATGCATACGGTTTTCCGCCTCATCAAATACTTTCGAACAGGATGATTCAAATACCTCATCCGTCACTTCCATATCCGTCAGGTTAAACCGCTCCCCCATCTCTTTGCCGATGGTTGTCTTTAGATCATGGAACGCCGGGAGACAATGCAGGAAAATCGCATTTTTGCCGGCATTTCTCATGACATCCATAGTCACTTTATAGGGAGTGAGATCCCGAATGCGTTCCTCCCATACCTCATCGGGCTCACCCATGGAAACCCATACATCCGTGTAGATAACATCCGCGTTTTTCGTTCCTGTCTCCACTTCCTCCGTGAGAGTGATGGTTCCGCCGGATTTTTCCGCATATTTTTCACACTCCGCCACAAGCTCCGCATTTGGGAAATACTTCCTGGTGGTACATGCCACAAAATGCAAACCCAGCTTCGCGCAGGCGATCATCAGGGAATTCCCCATATTGTAGCGGGCATCTCCCATGTACACCAGACGGAGGCCCTTCAGGCTGCCAAAATTCTCCCGGATGGTAAGCATATCGGCCAGTATCTGAGTGGGGTGATATTCATTGGTCAGGCCATTCCACACCGGAACTCCCGCATACCTTGCCAGCTCCTCAACGATCTCCTGTCCAAAGCCTCTGTACTCTATGCCGTCATACATCCTTCCAAGCACTCTGGCTGTGTCCGCTATGCTTTCCTTCCTGCCAATCTGAGATCCCCTGGGATCCAGATAAGTGCTGCCCATTCCCAGATCATGCGCCGCCGCCTCGAAGGAGCAGCGTGTTCTGGTGCTGGTCTTCTCAAAAATCAGGGCAATGTTCTTCCCCCTGTAGTATTCATGCAGCTCACCGGCTTTTTTCTTCGCCTTAAGCTCTGCGGAAAGATCCAAAAGGTATATGATCTCCTCCGGGCTGAAATCCTTCAGCGTCAGGAAATTTCTTCCTTTCAAATTCATAATAACCCTCCTCATATTAGCGCCGGAATATTCCCCGGCGCTATTCTGTCTTCCTGTATGATTATTCTTATTCCTTTGGCTCCTGCCCGACAATCTCTTTCAGAGAGGCAGCAAGTCCGGCAATTCCCTGAAGATCCGACGGAATAATGATCTTGGTGGCTTTGCCGTCCGCAGCCCTGGAAAAAGCTTCCAGGCTCTTAAGTGTAAGCACCGCCTGATCCGCGCCTGCCTCCTTTATCATACGGATACCCTCCGCATTGGCGTTCTGCACCTTTAAAACAGCCTCCGCCTGGCCCTCAGCCTCCCGGATCATGCGCTCCTTCTGTGCTTCTGCCCGGAGGATCGCCGCCTGTTTCTCAGCCTCCGCATCCAGGATCGCGGACTGTTTTTTACCCTCTGCCACCAGGATCGTAGACCGCTTCTCACCTTCTGCGATCAGAATCGCCTCACGGCGCTCACGCTCCGCCTTCATCTGCTTCTCCATAGCATCCTGGATCGCTGCGGGCGGAATGATATTTTTCAGCTCCACACGGTTTACCTTGATGCCCCATGGATCCGTCGCCTCATCAAGAGAAGCGCGCATCCGGGTATTGATCGTCTCCCTCGACGTGAGGGTTTCATCCAGCTCCATATCTCCGATAATATTGCGGAGCGTAGTTGCGGAAAGATTTTCAATAGCCATAATGGGATTCTCCACACCGTACGCATACAGCTTGGGATCCGTGATCTGGAAAAACACCACTGTATCGATCTGCATGGTAACGTTATCCTTCGTGATAACCGGCTGGGGAGGAAAATCCACAACCTGCTCCTTTAAATTTACTTTTCTTGCTACCCTCTCAATAAACGGCGCTTTGAAATGGATTCCCGTATTCCATGTAGCCCGGTATGCTCCCAGACGTTCCAGAACCACTGCATATGCCTGCGGTACGATACGGATGCAGGATGCCACAATCCAGACTGCCAGAATCAGGATCACAATAACAAAAATCGCACTTCCTATCATAGATTAACCCTCCTTATACTCATGTACGATCAGCTTTACACCAGTCACTTCCTCTATTTTAACAATAGTTCCCTCGGGAATCACACAATCATCCGAAACAGACCTTGCTGTCCATTCCACATCATTGATCTTCACCTGTCCCTTTTGCGCCAGGTTGTCAATTTCCCCGGTCACTACAGCTTTTCTTCCGATCAGACTGTTTACATTGGTTTTTTCCACCTCTTTGTTCATGATCCGCACGGCTGCCGGTCTGGTAAAGATCAAAAGCGCCAGCGACACCACCAGAAAAAGAATCATCTGCAGAACCGGATCTCCGCCCAGAAAAGATACGATCGCCGCTGCCAGCGCGCCTCCCGCGAACCAGATCGTGGTAAGTCCGGTAGTGGCAGCCTCTATGATAAGAAGCGCCGCAAGAATACCCAGCCAAATTACCGGTTCCATAAAATCACCCCTCTCAACATGACCTGTCAGCCTCTCCGCTGTCTGGCCGCCTCATACATGAGTATGCCAGCCGCCATAGCCGCATTCAAGGACTCCGCCTGCCCGCTCATGGGAATGCGTATCAGACAATCTGCCGCCGCAGCTGCCTCTTCCGTCAGACCCTTCCCCTCATTTCCGATCAAAAAAGCAGTTCCCCCTTTATAGGATTCCCCGTCATAGAAGCTTTTACCCTTCAAATGAGCAGCATAGGAAACAATTCTTTTTTCCCGAAAGATTTCCTTTAATGATAGCACGCTTTCTACATATAAGAAAGGCATTCTGTAAATAGAACCCATTGTGGATCGAATGGTCTTCGGATTTGTGATGTCCACGCAGGTCCGCGTGAGAAATACTCCGCTGACGCCCGCGCCTTCTCCCGTGCGGATGATGGTCCCGACATTGCCGGGATCCTGCAGATCCTCCAGAACCATTACCAGAGGATTTTCCCTGTTCAGGATATCCTCTGTAGTATAGAACGGTCTTCGAAGAATCGTAAGGATTCCCTGGGGTGTCTGTGTATCACACATCTGCCCGAATACCCTATCGGACACCACCTCGCAGGAAAACTCCTTTACCCGCTCCATCACAGGATCCTGCGCCGCAAAGCTTTCCGAGACATACACTGCGGACACCCACTCCCGGGGAGCCTCCCGGAACATCTTCCGGCCTTCCGCCGCAAAAAGTCCCTGTTCCCTTCTGACTTTTGCTTTTTGGTTTAATTGTATGATTTTTTTCACCTGCGGGTTATTATTACTGGTAATCATTTCATTCCCTCTGTTTCAGGATATGCGGTTCAGGTCTCTGTTTCTTCCGAACGCCACCAGTGTACAACCCTCTTTCAGAGGTGCGGAGGGATCCAGATCCACACTCACCGTTTCTCCGGATTTGACCGCCATCACATTTATGTTATTTCTCTCCCGTATTTTCAGCTGGCTCAGGCTTTTTCCCACCCATGCAGCGGGAACCGTAAACTCCGCAATGCTGAAATCCGACGAAAGCTCAAAAATGTCCAAGAGGCTGCTGGACAGGAGATTGCGGGCTGTACGAAGCCCCATAGCCTTCTCGGGATAGATCACCTCATCCGCGCCCAGCTTGGAAAGAATCCTCCCGTGAAGCTCATTCATGGCCTTTGCCATCACAAAGGGCACGTTCAGATCCTTAGCCTGCAGCGTCGCCAGAATGCTGGCCTCCATATCCTCCGATATTCCCACTACAACCACATCCATATTCTGAACACCCAGGGATTTCAGAGCGCCGGGCTCCCTTACATCCGCTTTCACTGCATAGGTGACATTCTCTGCCATTTCCTGGATTTTTTCATCGTCGTTGTCTATGACCATCACATCGCAGTCAGCCTCTGCCAAAGTAGAAGCCAGGGCCATTCCAAAACGCCCCAGCCCGATAACTGCATAAGATTTCCCGTTCATATAACCTCCCGCCGCACAGCGGCCTCTACTATCCAATCATTATATCTTCCGATGCCAGATGAGTGCTTTCCGGGCGCTTCGGCGCGCGTACCAGCACCGCTGTTCCCAATGTCAGAGGACCGATTCTTCCCAGATACATCGTAACGATCACGATCCACTTACCAACCGTGGTAAGATTCGGCGTCAGTCCCCTTGTCAATCCCACGGTAGCGATCGCCGAAGTGAGCTCATAGAGCACATCCACCGGCTCCGCCTCCGGCATGGCCCAGGCAAGAAGAAGACACATGCAGAGCAATACCGCAAAGCTCATCCCAATCACCACAATAGCAGATCGAAGATAATGCTTCCGAATCCTCCTGTAGCGGAACTCCACATCCGCCTTTCCGCGCAGGTTGGCCGCAATACTCAGCGCCACCACTGCCAGGGTGGTGGTTTTAACTCCGCCTGCAGTTCCCATGGGGGAGCCACCTATAAACATAAGAAAAAGGCTTAAAAGAATGGTCGCGCTGGAAAGGGAGGCCTGATCTATGGTAAAAAAGCCCGCCGTTCTGGTGGTAACCGACTGAAACAGGGAAGCCATCAGCTTTGTCCCCACAGGAAGATCCCCCATAGACGACGGATTGTCGTATTCAAACAAAAAGATAAGCGCTCCTCCGCCCAGAACAAGAATCACCGTTGTGGCAAGCACCAGCTTGCTGTGAAGACGAAGACTTAAGAATACTCTGCCCGGTGACAGTTTTCTCCGGAAGACCTTCCTTATTTTATCTGCCAGATCCCACCATACTACAAATCCAAGGCCTGCCACAATGATCAGGCCCATAGTGGTAAAGTTTACTATAGGATCATCTACATAGGCCGCCAGACTGGTCTCCCCCAGAACGTCCACGCCGGCGTTGCAGAATGCGGATATGGAGGTAAATACGGACTGCGCCAGTCCTCTCCCCAGGCCAAACTGCGGAACGAACCGTACCGCGTAGCACAGCGCACCCAAAAGCTCCGCGCTGAACACACAGAAGATCACTCTCCTTACCACAAGCACCAGACCCGACATCTGATCCAGATTGTAGGATTCCTGAATCACTCTGCGGTTTCTCAGGGATATTTTTTTATGAAATGTAATAAAAATAATGCTCGCCAGCGAAATTAACCCGATACCTCCGGTCTGAATCAGAAGCAGAATCACAATTTTGCCGATGAGCGTCCAATGTGCCGCCGTACTTACTGTTACAAGGCCGGTAACACACACACAGGTGGTGGCGGTAAATACCGCATCCACAATGGACGTATGCTCACCCGGCGCCGTACAGAATGGCAGCCACAGAATAAAGCCTCCCGCCAGGATCAATCCCGCGAAGCTGAAAGCTATCATCTGCGCCGTATTTAGTTCACGAAATCTGTTTTTTAATTTATACTTATGAATCATTACTTACCCTTTACAGGATTTTTGTCATAATTATGAGAAAGAGAATTACATATTTCCCACATATACTCAGATATGCTCTTCTTCATGGAAAGGGCCTCGTTGATATCGAAGTCCTTGAACTCGCCATGGCTGTAACCAACCACACGGCAGCTCTTTCCCTGTATAAGAAGATCCACAGCCAGAGCTCCCATCATAGAGGCATATACCCGGTCTTTACAGGTAGGACTTCCGCCTCTCTGCATATGTCCGAGAATAGTCGCACGTGTCTCAATTCCCGTAGCGGCCTCGATACGCTTTGCCATGGCCTCGGAATGGCCGATGCCTTCCGCATTGATAATAATATGGTGCTTCTTGCCCAGCTTACGGTTTTCAATAATGCTGTTGATCAGCTTTTGCTCATCGTAATCATATTTCTCCGGAATAAGAATGTCCTCCGCACCGTTTGCGATACCGCACCACAGCGCCAGATACCCTGCATTACGGCCCATTACCTCAATAATGCTGCAGCGCTCATGGGAGGTGGAGGTGTCGCGCACCTTGTCGATCGCTTCCATAGCAGTATTTACAGCCGTATCAAAACCGATAGTGTATTCCGTACATGCAATATCCAGATCGATGGTTCCAGGTACGCCAATGGTATTGATGCCAAGATTCGCCAGCTTCTGAGCTCCCGCAAAGGAACCGTCACCGCCGATCACTACCAGGCCGTCGATACCGTGCTTCCGGCAGACCTCCGCACCCCGCTCCTGGCCTTCCCTGGTACGGAATTCCGCGCAACGGGCAGTATACAGCACGGTACCTCCGCGCTGAATGGTATCTGAAACATCCCGGGCAGTCATGTCGACAATTTCTTCGTTTAAAAGTCCATTATATCCCTTATAAATTCCCTTTACCTTCAGACCGCTGCTCAGGCCTCTGCGCACAACAGCGCGGATGGCCGCATTCATTCCGGGAGCATCGCCGCCGCTTGTAAGAACGCCGATCGTCCTGATCTTTTTTTCCGACATATTAATTTCCTCCATCTTCCGAATCTATCAGGCATCTACACATATCCGCATACAGTGTAAAACATTTTCAGAAGTTTTTCAATACTCTTTCCACAACTTTAATATTGGCCGTTCCATATTTTTCCTGCAATGCTTCCACGCTGAAATCCTGTATGTCCACACAGTATGCGCCGGGCAGCTTCTTCACAGCCTTCACATCCTTTAAAAAAATCACCACGCTGTCTTCCCCGGGGAAGCGGGCGAGTTCCTGAAAAAGTCCCTGCTCCGCAGCGCCGTACGCTTCTTTGTCCGCGAACTGGATCCACAGCTCCCTGGGAATGTCTTTGAAGGAACGCGCCTTTTCCAGAATCAGCTTACTGGGCTTATCGTCCTCCGCAGATACGCGTCCCTGAATAAAAATACGGGCTTCCTCGCTGAGCAGGCTCTGATATTTTTCATAATCTCTGGGGAAAACCACGATTTCCATGGTCCCTACCAGATCCTCCAGAGTGAGAAATGCCATGACTTTATTATTTTTTGTATATTTTACGGTTTTATCCGTGATCATTCCGCCTACGATGACCTTTTCTCCATCCCTCACCCGGGGGATTCCGGTCTCCTCATCCGGCTGGAAATCCACAGTCCTGGCGGAAATGGTCTTTTCCAGTATATCCCGCTGTGCCTCCAGAGGATGGCCGCTCAGATAAATACCCAGTACCTCCTTTTCAAATGCCAGCAGTATTTCCTTATCATATTCCTCTATATCCGGCATACGGATCTCGAAATCCTTTTTATCCTCCTCGCCCACCAGATCAAAAAGGCTCATTTGCCCGGCAATGGTATGCTTGCGGTTCTGATTGGCATTGTCCACGATCTGCGGGAAGACCATCATTTTCTGACGGCGGTTACCTTCCAGACAATCCAGCGCGCCCGCCTTGATAAAGTTTTCCATGGCGCGTTTATTTACCACGCCCTCCATACGTTCAATAAAATCCGCCAGAGAACGGTATTTTCCATGCGCCTCGCGCTCACTGACAATAGCCTCAATTACCGGGCGGCCCACACTTTTTATCGCGGAGAGCCCATATCGGATGGCCCCTTTATCCACGGAAAAACCATAAGCGCCGCAGTTAATATCCGGCGGCAGGATCTGGATTCCCATCTGACGACAAACTATGATGTACTCAGCCACCTTGTTCGGCATTTCGATCACGGAAGTCATAAGCGCTGCCATGAATTCCACCGGATAATAGTATTTCAGATATGCGGTTTGATAGGATATCACCGCATAAGCTGCGGCATGGGATTTATTAAAGGCATATTTGGCAAAATCCGTCATATCGTCATAAATCTTATTTGCCGTCTTTTCCGGAATCCCACGGGCAATACAGCCGGGTACTCCCTCCTCTTCGTTTCCGTATACAAAGTTCTGGCGTTCCTTCTCCATAACGGAAGCCTTTTTCTTTGACATGGCACGGCGTACCAGGTCGCTCCTCCCCAGAGTATAGCCCGCCAGGGAACGAACGATCTGCATAACCTGTTCCTGATACACGATACATCCGTAGGTCGGCTTCAGGATCGGCTCCAGCTGAGGGCAATCATAACGGATGGTATCCGGGCGGTTTTTGCCCCGGATGTACTGAGGAATGAAGTCCATAGGACCCGGCCGGTACAGAGAGATGCCCGCGATCACATCCTCCAGACTTTGGGGTTTTAATTCCTTCATGAAGTTCTTCATCCCGGCGCTTTCCAGCTGGAACACACCGTCAGAACGGCCCGTTCCCAGAGAATCCAGTACTTTTTTATCATTATAATCGATGGCGCTCATATCCAGGCGGCGGCCCGTATCCTTCTCCACAAGCTTCACCGCGTTCTGAATAACCGTCAGCGTACGCAGGCCCAGAAAATCCATCTTCAGAAGTCCCAGCTCCTCCAGAGTAGTCATGGTAAACTGTGTGGTGATGGAACCGTCCTGAGCCCTGGAAAGGGGTACGTATTCATCCACATCCCTCTGGCAGATCACAACGCCGGCAGCATGCATGGAGGTATGCCGCGGCAGTCCCTCCAGACGTTTGGATATATCGATGAGGTAGCGGATCTCCTCCTGCTCTCCGTAAGCCTTCCGAAGCTCCGGATTCATTTCCAGAGCCTTATCCAGTGTAATGTTCAACTCCTGAGGCACCATTTTTGCAATGGCGTCCACCTGTGCATAGGGCATGTCCAGCACGCGGCCCACATCCCGGAGCACAGCCCGTGCAGCCATAGTTCCGAAGGTGACAATCTGCACCACCCGGTTTTTCCCATATTTCCGTACTACATAATCGATGACCTCCTGGCGGCGCTCAAAGCAGAAATCTACGTCAATATCCGGCATGGATACTCTCTCCGGATTCAGGAAACGTTCAAACAGCAGATCATATTTGATAGGATCCAGCTGCGTGATACCCAGAGTATAGGCCACCAGACTTCCCGCGGCGGAACCCCGGCCCGGTCCCACCATGATATCGTGATCCCGGGCATATTTGATGAAATCCCAGACGATAAGGAAATAATCAACATATCCCATATTCTTAATGGTATTCAGCTCATATTCCAGCCGTTCCTTTAATTCCTCCGTCACCGGCCGATACAGATGTTCGAGGCCGTCAAAGCAGAGCTTATTCAGATATTCCCATGAAGTATAGCCCTCCGGCACATCGTATTTCGGAAGCTTCGTCACACCGAATTCGATATCCACATGGCACCTCTGCGCGATTTTATGGGTATTTTCCAGCGCTTCCGGCGCATACGGGAACAGCTTTGCCATCTCCGCGGGAGATTTTACATAGTACTGGCCGCCCTCATAGCGCATTCGGTCTTCATCGGTAAGCTTCTTTTGTGTCTGCAGGCAGAGAAGTATGTCATGGGGCTCCGCGTCCTCCGCAAGGGTGTAATGGACATCGTTGGTGGCAACCAGCTCGATCCCGGTCTCCCGGTGCATTTTCATAAGCTCCTGGTTGACCGTCTGCTGATCGGAGAGACCATGATCCTGCAGCTCCAGGAAGAAATTTCCTTTCCCGAATATGTCCTGATACCGCAGCGCCGCCGCTTTTGCATCCTCATACATACCGCGGGTGAGATATCTGGCCACCTCTCCTGCCAGGCACGCGCTTAAGGCAATGATTCCCTCATGATATTCCGCAAGGAGCTCCAGATCCACACGGGGCTTGTAGTAAAAGCCTTCCACAAAGCCTTTTGAGACGATCTTCATCAGATTGCCGTAGCCCTGATTATTCTCCGCCAGAAGCACCAGATGGTAATAGCGGTCGTCGCCGCTTCCCAGCTCCCGGTCAAAGCGGGAACCCGGAGCTACATAGACCTCACAGCCCAGAATAGGGTTTATCCCGGCGGCTTTGGCAGCACGGTAAAAATCGATCACACCGTACATGACGCCATGATCTGTTATGGCCGCGCTGTCCATCCCCAGCTCCTTCACTCTCGCTACGTACTCTTTTATTTTATTGGACCCGTCCAGAAGACTGTACTCCGTATGCACATGTAAATGTGTAAAATTCATTGCCTCTCCTTAAGAAAAATTCTTTTATCCTTTATCTCTATCTTTCCCTCTTTTAAAAGATGTCCCACCGCGCGTTTGAAGGCCGCCTTGCTCAGGCCGAACTCTCTTTTGATCACCTCGGGGGATGTTTTATCGTCAAAGGGCAGAACTCCCGCAAATTCTCCTATGACCTCCAGCACGTTCTCCGCATCCTCCTCTATCTGCAGATAGGCTTTCTGCCGGGCGGCAACATTCATTTTTCCATCCTCCTTGACCTCTGTCACGCGAAGCTCCAGGATTTCTCCCGGATGGTATTCTCCCTGTGCTTCCCGCTTTGGGATCAATGCGGAATATTTATCATCCACGGCTACAAAGACGCCGAAATTGTCGCTGATTTCATAGACACGGCCCTTCGCCTGGTCTCCCGGCCCATAGGGCGGGCGGCAGGAAAGATACCGGTACACCTTCATGGTGGCGCACAGACGGCTGCTCTTATCCACATAGAGCCCCACCAGACACTCCTCTCCCTCGTGGACCTTCTTTGTCTGCTCATGATAGGGAAGCAGCAGATCCTTTTCCAGCCCCCAGTCCAGAAAGGCGCCGATCTTTGTCACCTGCTTTACCTTTAATACTGCGGTCTCCCCCACCTGAAGGGCCGGTTCATTCACCGTAGCAATAGGTCTGTCCTGGGAATCCTTATATACAAATACCCGGAGGGAATCTCCCTCCCTGGTCCCTTCCGGCACCTGTTTCCCTGGAAGCAGCACGCGGTTTTTCATGTCCGCATTTTTATCCTCAGCCAGATATATTCCAAAATCCACCGACTTTACCACGGTCAATGTCTGTTTCTTTCCTAATAAGATCACCAAAATTCCTCCTGCTTTTTCAAACTGTACGATACTCTCATACAAC